>JBLMXV010000078.1:0-17596 GCA_050257935.1 Chloroflexota bacterium | reverse complement strand
GTAGACCACCACGTTGATAGGCTGGAGGTGTAAGCACAGTAATGTGTTCAGCTTACCAGTACTAATAGACCGTGTGCCTTGACCATTCTTACTCCCCACTCCTCCCCCTCATTCGTCAATGTTTATTCTTGCGTTTTTCGCAAGTGATGTGGCATCATAACAGTCCGGAATCGAGTTTCCGGTGGCGATGCCGGAGGGGCCACACCCGTTCCCATTCCGAACACGGAAGTTAAGCCCTCCAGGGCCGATGATACTCTGGCCGCAGGGTCATGGGAAAGTAGGACGCTGCCGGATTTTATAGCGACGGGGCCCGGCGAACGCCGAGCCCTTTTTGTATTACCGGGCGATGCGATCTTACTCGGTTCCTCTCGCCCAGTGCACTGCCGTCGGATCAATACACGAGGGGAGGCCTGACTCGAGAGTCGGATAGAGGGGCTCGATGCCCAGTTCTTCGCGCATCCTGCGGTTGTCGATTCTCTTCGACTCGGCGAGATAGGAGAGCATACCGGGGCTCAGGGCACGCCCCGCTTCCTCCATCGTGATGGTCGGTGGCCTTGGGATACCCAGGAGGTCGGCGACGCGGAAAAAATAGTCGCTCATCGTCGACGGGTGGCCGTCGCTCACATTGTAGATCGCTCCAAGCTTTCCCCTGCGCGCTGCTGCCACACAGGCCCGTGCGAGGTCGTCGGCGTGGATGCGGTTGCTCCATGGAGAGACATCTTCCCGCAGAACAGGTTCTCCCGAACGGAGGCGCATCTCAGGGAGTCTCCCGGGGCCGTAGATCCCGGCAACGCGCAGAATGACGATTGGGACGCGAGTCCCTTCGCTCCATCGACGCAGCGCATTCTCAGCATCGAGTCTTCGCCGCGCACGGTCCGATTGGGGATTGGGCGGCCAATCTTCCGTGATCCACGCTCCGCCGCAGTCGCCATACACACCGGTTGTGCTGATCAGCAGGACACGTTCAGGCACGCCCGGCGGCACTATAACGGAAAGCAGCGCTTCCATACACGGATCCGTCGTGCCTCTGGGTGGGGGCGGGGCGAAGTAGTAGAGCAACGTAGCCTGCGCCGGCAATCCGTTGAGTGATCGAGGGTCATCGAGATCGCCCCGAATCGGCTCTATGCCGTGGGCTTTCAGACGCCCGGCGGTATCTTCCGATCGGGCGAGGGCGGCGACGCGATTGCCATCTCTCTGCTCGAGCACCGCAACGCGGTGTCCTATGTCACCGCAGCCTATGATGAGGACGTTCTTCACAGTTGTCAGGTGTTGGCCCGCAGCATTCACAAATCTAGCTACCAAAGACAGGGTGGAGGTGGCGAAAGGACATTCCGGGCGATACCTTTGCCTTGTTCCACGACGTGTTCCAGCCTGAAGCACAAACACGCACTGTGTGTGCAGGACGCGGGACATCATAAGTGAAACACATCGCCTTGGAAAGGACTTGAGCCGCTTCCGCCCTGTTGTTGCCGCACACTCGCGAATAATCAGGGTTAGGGACAAATGTCCCTCCCTGTTATTATAACTGCAGGACCGTTAAATCGCCGCAGCCGGATCTTGATTATGAACTGCGACAAGACTTATCCCATCGACGACGTGCTTCCCGACCTTCTGGAGTCGGTGCGGGAGCATCCTTCCGTCGTTCTTCAGGCGCCGACCGGTGCGGGAAAGACGACACGTGTCCCTCTCGCGCTTCTTGACCTCATAACGCCCGGCGCAGGCAGAATAGTGATGCTTGAACCCCGCCGGCTGGCAGCGGTATCGGCTGCCCGCTGGATGGCGCACCTGCTCGGCGAAGAGGTCGGGCAGACTGTGGGATACTCGATCCGTTTCGACAGCAGGGTTTCGAAAAGGACTCGAGTAGAGGTGGTGACCGAGGGCATTCTTGCGAGGCGCCTTCAGACTGACCCCGGCCTCGGCGGCGTGGCCATGGTGATCTTCGACGAATTTCACGAGCGCAACATCCATTCCGACCTCGCTCTCGCGCTGTGCCTCGATGTGCGTCGCGGGCTGAGAGAGGACCTCAAGATCCTTGTCATGTCGGCGACAATGGACTGCCGCCCGATTGCTGCCCTTCTCGGCGAAGCCCCTGTGATTACCTCGCAGGGCAAGGCGTATCCTGTGGAAGAGCGATACCTCACGACCGGACGTGATGTGCCTCTTGAGGAGCGGACAGGTGATGCCGTCCTCAGAGCCCTCGCCGAGACATCCGGCGATATCCTCGTTTTTCTGCCCGGATCACGGGAGATACGGGCCTGTGCCGAATGGCTCGGATCTGCGCTCAAGGGCAACAGCGGTGGCATCACTATCCATCCGCTCTATGGCGACATGCCTTTCAAAGAGCAGGAGCGTGCGATCGTTCCCTTGGAGACACGCAAGGTAGTGCTTGCGACCAACATAGCCGAGACGAGCCTGACCATTGAAGGGGTGAGGGCCGTCATCGACAGCGGGCTGACGAGGATGGTCAGGCACGACCCTTCGACCGGCATGAACCGGCTCGTCACCGTGTCCGCCTCAAGGGCCTCCGCCGAGCAGCGGAAGGGCAGGGCTGGAAGGCTCGGTCCCGGGGCCTGCTACCGTCTTTACAGCCTCCTCACATTTCAGTCATTCGTCCCTTACACGCCCCCGGAGATCCTGGTGTCGGATCTTTCATCCCTTGTGCTGGAACTCGCCGCGTGGGGAGTGAGAGAGCCGTCTGCACTCTCCTGGCTCGACAGCCCGCCTGTACCTGCGGTGGAATCAGCGGTGACCCTGCTGCGAGACCTCGGTGCTCTTGACTCGGGGGGGTCTATTACACCGGCGGGAAAGACCATGGTGCGCCTTCCGCTTCACCCGAGGCTCGCCCGATTGCTCGTGAGAAGCGCCGAACTCGGCTGTCCGCACATCGGTGCCGATCTTGCGTCTCTCCTCTCGGAGCGGGATATAATCAGGCGGAACACGGAGCAGCGAACTCAGAGAGGTGCTGACGTGACCGATCGGCTCGAGATGCTGCGTGCGTGGCGAAGGGGAACGACGGTGGCCGCTGCCGATCCGTGGGCTCTCCGGATTTCGGATACGGTATCGAAGCAACTTCTAAGGCTTATCTCAGACAAAGGCAAGACATCCTCCGGGGAGCCTGATGACCCCGACCTCATCTCACGGTTGCTGCTCTGCGCCTTCCCCGACCGAGTTGCGAAGCGGCGTGGCGAAGGTGACGGTCGCTTTCTCATGGCCCAGGGCAGGGGAGTGAATCTCCCCTCCGGATGTGAGCTGGCAGTCGCCCCTTTCGTCGTGGCGGTGAACGTGGATCTCGGGGATAGGACGGAGGGTATCGTGCATGCGGCTGCACCTGTCACTGAGGAGATGATCCGCGAGGAACTTGCCGGAAAGATCGAAACCGCGCGGCGCGTCGAGTGGGACAGGAGGGAGAACAGGATTTTTGCTCGTATCGAGGAGCGACTGGGGGAGATTATCCTGTCGTCGAAGAATTTCAATCCAGGCGACGACGAGGCGGCACCGCTCATGTGCGACGCGGTCCGGGTGGCGCCATCGTTGCTCACATTCGGGGAAGGCGCCGTTCAGTTCCAGTGTCGCGTTGCCCTGATGAGGCGGGCTTTTCCGGAAGAGGCATGGCCTGATCTCTCCGCAGAACATCTTCTCTCAGACCCTTCATGGCTCCTGCCGTTTCTGGGGAGATGCCGTACCGCACCTGATGTTGCCCGCGTCGATGTCCTTTCGCCATTGCGCGGGCTACTCTCTCGGCAGCAGCAGCGCTCGCTCGATGAGCGTGCGCCGTCTCACCTCACCGTTCCGAGCGGCCATCGGATTGCTCTTGATTACACGGCAGGGGAAATTCCTGTGCTCGCGGTGAAACTGCAGGAACTCTTCGGCCTTGCCGACACGCCGACGGTCGCCGCAGGGAGGGTGAAGGTGCTCCTTCACCTCCTGTCGCCTGCCGGCAGACCTGTGCAGGTGACCCAGGACCTGAAGGGATTCTGGAACAACGGCTACCAGCAGGTGAAGAAAGAACTCAAGGGTCGCTACCCGAAACACCCGTGGCCAGATGACCCATGGCATGCCGTGCCGACCAGGGGGACAAAGCGACACGGTCGCTAGTCCATTTGCGTTTAGCAATAGAAAGGAGGGAAGTATATGACGCGCTTCATAGAGTCTCTCAACATCTCCACATCGCCTGTGGTGAACGCTCTGATAGCAGTTGTCGCCTTCGTCGTGATTGCGAAGGTCGTTGACATGCTTATAGACAAGGTGTTCAGGAGGTTTGCCCGCTTTACGAAGAGCGACCTCGACAACAGGATAATCGACGCGATCCACCGCCCGCTCTACTATACGATCATCCTCGTCGGAGTGATCCTCGCGGCACTCGACATCGGTCTTTCTCAGGAGGCTGCGCAGTATACGACACGGGCCCTCTATTCCGTCATATGCGTGATCTGGGGCGTTACCCTCATCAGGATAAGCACGTTCGCCACGGATCATGCCGTCAACGCTATCGCTGACGTTGCAGGACTGAGCAAGGATGTGAAACCCCTTGTGAGTAACGTGTTCAAGGTCGCCATTGCCGCCTTTATGCTCATGGCGATACTGTCGGTATGGAGGATCGACATAACGCCTCTGCTCGCTTCAGCAGGCATCGCCGGCCTCGCCATTGCCATCGCCGCAAAAGACACGCTCTCGAACTTCTTCGGCGGTCTGAGCATCTTCGTCGACAGGCCTTTCACCATCGGAGACTACATCGTGCTCGACAAGGGGGAGAGAGGGGAGGTCGTCGCTATTGGGCTCAGGAGCACGAGGATCAAGACACGGGACGACATACTCATATCAGTGCCCAACGCGCTGATCGCCAACTCGAAGATTATCAACGAAAGCGCGCCGGTACCCAATTTCAGGGTGAGGATACCGGTTTCCGTCTCTTACGGAAGCGACATAAAACTCGTGGAGAATACGCTCCTCAGCATCTCCTCGTCCAACAGAAATGTCCTGCCCGAGCCCGCACCGCGGGTCAGATTCAGGGAGTTCGGCGATTCGGGCCTCCTCTTCGAGCTGCTCTGCTGGGCGAAAGAGCCTGCCCTAAGGGGACTTACGGTGCATGAGCTGAACGTCGCCATTTACGAGACTTTCGGTGAACTGGCGATCACGATACCGTACCCTCAGAGGGATGTGCACCTGCATCATGGGTAGCGCCCCGAGTTGCCCTCACTACCACGGCAACTCTTCTTCGAGGTGAAAGAACTTGCCAGAGGGGCCGTCGGCGGGCAGTGTGGCCAGACGGACGGCCGTCCTTGCTCCCTCCTCCACGCTCATAGGAGCGTCCTTTCCTCCCATGTCGGTCCTGACCCATCCCGGATGGGCTGAATTCACCTTGACCTGGGTCCCCTTCAGCGCAGCGGCAAGATGCACGGTGAAGGCGTTCACCGCCGTCTTGGAGGCGTTATAGGCGAAGGGCTTGATTGTTGAGAACCCCGATTCCTCGTCGCTATGAACCGTGAGAGAGCCGAGGATGCTCGATATGTTCACGATTCGCCCGGCCCCGCTTTTCTTTATGAGCGGCAGAAGCGCCTGGGTCAACTCGACGAGGCCGAAGAAGTTTACGTCAAAGACGGCACGCAGAGCCCTTGAAGAGACGGTATCAGAGTTGTTGCCCAGAAGGGGTTCCTCAGGATGGTACATGCCCGCATTGTTGACGAGGACGTCGAGCCTGCCGTACTTCTGCTCGATGTATTCCCTCGCCTGCCTTATTTGTCCTGTGTCCGTAATGTCGAGCTGAACGAACTCTACGGTCAGCCCCTCATCCGCGAGCATCCGTGATGCCGCTTTCCCGCGGGTCCCTTCACGGGCACCCATCAGTACCGTGATACCTTGACGCGAAAGCTGCCGGCTCGTCTCAAGCCCGAGGCCCTTGTTAGCACCCGTTACCAATGCGATTCTGGGCGATGACATGTTTGTCTCCTTTCATCCGCGAGGACCATCCCTGGTACCCCGCGTGGGGCGCGCGGTTTATCTTGTGATCTCCACCCTGTGAAACGCCTCGGCGAGCTCGCATTGCGACCCTTCTGCCATGGAGCAGGTCCACTCGCGGATCCACTTTTCAAGGTCTGGAACACCGATTTCCCTCATCTGGGTCTCGTGGCAGCGCAGTGCCGCTATCTTGAGTTCGAAGGTTGCCGTGATATCCGACCTGAAGTTGACGTCATCTGATCCGAAGAACAACATCTCCTTAACCTTGTGAGGTTCGAGTCCCTCATCGAGCAGGTCGGGGTACGCGAGGTGATCGCGGGCAAAGGGAAAGACCGCATCGAGTGTAACCTGCCCGACTGTCCTGTGGTCCCGGTGCCAGACGTAGCGGCGGTAAGGGTCTGACGTGACTACAGTGTGCGGGCGGTACGTCCGGATCTCCCGAACGAGCAGCTTCCTGAACTCGGGGGTATCCTCGAGTCCCTGGTCGGGAAGCCGCAGGAAGACGACACCGCGAACTCCAAGTACCCTCGCCGCCGCCATCTGCTCCCCTTCTCTGATCTCGGCAAGGTGCTCAGGTCTCATGGATCGGTCAGTCGTTCCCTTCTCGCCGCTCGTACACACCACATACATTATCTGTTTGCCCTCGCGGGTCCAGCGGGCGACTGTTCCCGCCGCGCCGAATTCGGCGTCGTCCGGATGAGCGACGACGATCAGGACGTCAGCGGGGTCAGTCATCTGCAGACTCCCTCCCTCTGTCGATCCGGTGTCGGGACGCGAAGATCCCCATCGCCACCTCGTATTCGGCCCTGACCGCCCCTGCAATGTGCGACCATGCATATCCGGAGATAGAGGCGCGTATCTCTCCCCGGGATGCCGTACTGACCCTTCCATCAATAAGCTTTTCGATCGCACATGCGAGCGCCCGCGGAGTCGGTCTGTCAACTACCTCCCCCGAATACCCGTCACGTATGAGACTGTTCATCGCACCGACCTGAGTCGCTACCACGGGGGTACCACAGGCAAGGGATTCGAGGGCCACGAGACCGAAGCTCTCGTAGTATGAAGGCACGACGAGCACGTCGGCTGCGTTGTAATACGTGGGCAGGAGGGAGTGATCGACCCTGCCACAAAGCGTCACGATATCTCCGAGACCGGCGGCGGCTATGAAGCGCCTGAGTCGGGTAGTTTCGGGAGTGCCGGGGCCGTCGCCTCCGACAACCTCCAACCTCAGCCCCCGGTGATCGCGCAGATGGGACACGGCAGCCACGAGTCTTTCAATCCCTTTCACGGGCGCGAACCTCCCTACGTAAAGTACTACGGAGCCGGCGTTTTTAAGCCCCAGCTGACGCCGTGCCGATTCCTGCCCCGTAGGGCGGAAGCGGGCGAGGTCAACACCGCAGGGAACGACGGCTATCTTTTCACCGGAGACCTTGTAGTATCTCTCGAGGAGCTCCTTATCCCTTTCGCTGGAGGCGATAATCCTGTCGCTCGCCCTGGCTAAGTCTCTCTCCGTTGCCAGACGTGGCGTCGGCTCTCTCTCCTGGGCGCAACTGACGCGCTTCGCCATGCCGATCGTGTGAAATGACATGACATGCGGGAGGCGGCAACACTCCCGGGCCATGAGGCCGACCGAACCAGAAAGCCAGTAGTGGCTGTGGATGAGATCGTAGTGCAGGCGGTTATCCGTAAGATAGGCACGAAGCGATGTAAATACGTCCGGAAGATACTTGAAGAGATCGCCCTTCTTCACGGTACGGCCCTGACCGATGTCCAGATGGATTACACGTGCATTCCCGGAAAGGTCTGTCTGATGGTCGTCTGCCGGGTCACCGGCACAGGTATAGACGTCAACTCGATGACCGGACTGCCCTAAAGCTCGGGAGAGTTCCCGCACATAGACACTCATGCCTCCCGTGTCCTCGGTGCCGAGATCGCCGAGGGGGCTGGAATGTATGCACAACATCGCGACACGGACGCGCCCGGTCTGAAACTCTCGTTCCTCCACGAGGCCGCCCTGAGGTGCAAAAACGGTGGTGGCCGGGATCATCTCAGCAGGACCTCGCACTCCAGCAGCAACACGGGAGAGCCTCCAAGACGCTGTTTGTATGCCTCGCCTCCCCTGAGGAAGTTGAACCGTCTCCGGCCACGAAGGATGCTCTCCTTGATGCTGAGGACCTTGCTGAGGAGCCCCACGCTGAGGTGGCGGTAACGGTCGTCATACCCGTTGTTATAAAGATAGACGGTGGATTGATAGTCGATGCACATCGTTGCCGCAACGGGCACGCTGTCGAGATCGAGGAAATGAAGCCTCAGGATCCCGCTTTCAGCCATCCTGTCGGCGAGAGACCTGAAAAAGTGCTCCGTGGCATGGGTCATGAATAGTGCCTTCTCCCTGAGGTTTGATCTGAACAGCGTGATGAACGCGTCCATCGCCGTAGAGGCTGCCCCTCTTTCTTCGACCACCCGAATCGTAATCCTGCCTGCATTGCTCAGGCGCCTCAGTTTGCGCCGGATCTCGTGCCGCTCCTTTCCCGACAGGAGGTCGAGGTATGCTTCCCACGAATCCGGCAGTGCCATCTCGTAAAGGACGTCCGCAGGCTTACAGGAGAGCCTGAACCCGAGGGAACCTGCCAGCGTCTTCAGCTGCACGAGAGTCTCCGAATCGGCACGGGTGCGGCCGAGGCGAAGCAGGCTCACACCCTCTTGCCTCAGATGTTTCAAGAGCGCCAGGAAGAAATCGCTTCCCCGACCCGGCGCCACGATGAAATCGGTATAATCGGTGAGATCGCCGCTCCCGATGACACTTGCTCTATCGCGAGTCACCATAAGAGGACCGATCCCGATGACACTGCCCTCTTGCCTTGCCACACAGAGGTGCAGCGCATGTGCCTGTCCAAAGGCCGACCACCAGGCCCCCAGCCACGGGGGCAGGGTGAACACACATGTCCAGTCGAGCGGACTGTCACGGTCATGCCAGTAATGCTCGATGTGATCCAAAGTTTCATCGGTGACGCTGCCACGCGACGGTGAGGATTCCCCCGGTGCCCGCACGCTAGCAATATCTTTCCCGGACATCAGGTGCCGCTTCCCCGGCGAGGGCGACGACCCCCCATGCGCCAGCTGCGGACGACCAACTCCTTCACGAACCGAGCTGCCACCGCGGACCTTCCGGGGTGTCCTCCACCTCTACACTTACGACCTTGAGACAGTCACGGATCTCATCGGCTTCCTTCCACTTCTTATTCTTGCGAAAAGACGCACGCAATGCAAGCAGCTCTTCCACAAGAGGCGCAAGACACGCCTGCCTGGTTTTCGGAGACGTCGCGTAGCGACTCCCGAGCAGTACGATGAACTCCCGCAGCATCTCTCTTGCCTGCGATATGAACTCGGGGTTTTCGCTCTCCTGTTGTGACTGCCAAATGAGTCTGTCCAGCTCGAGAAGGGAGTTTGTCGCCCTGCTGACGTCGTCTTCGATGCCTTCGTGAAATGCATTCTCCAGGGCGTGCACCTCGTTCCAGAAGCCCTTTTCTTCGGGGGCGACCTGCTCGGATATGTCCCGGTCACGCACGGGCGGGCCGACGAACAGTTGCTCCTTCCCCAGCAGGACCTCAAGAGGAACATGATCGCCTGCCCTGAGAAGCCTCTCCGATGACCCGTGCCGCACGGCTACCGTGCCGATTCCCCTGATAGCGACATCTCCCCTCTCGAGGTCGATAAGGCATGCCGTGTGCTCGTCAAGGCCGAGTATGCCTGTGTCGTCGGGGAGGAGGGATGCAAGCCGTGCGAAACGGCTCTCGCCCATAAAACAGAACCTGGTGTCGTGAGTGCCCCCCTCTGCGTTGTTCCAGTGCGGGATGACGACGGACCTCAACCCGAAGTGACCGAGTATGTCAATCCCATCGGCCCAGTGAACCTCCTCACCTACCTTGTAGATTTCGTAGACGGGGAGGGTGAACCGACCGACTGTCAGCGCTGCCGCACTCGCTGCCACGAGGCACGAGCCGTTCTCGATCCTGCGCATCAATATGTCCGGAACGGGACTCCCCCGCCACTGGCGCACTGCATAGGTGGGGCTGCCGGGACCGACGAGCACGAAGTCAGCCGCTTTCAGTGTCCGGAGTGCCTGCTCGGCTTCCAGAGCCGGTATATCCTTCGATTTGAAGGAAGCAATGTCCATGGCGTAGCCGACGTTGTTCCGGAAATACTCCACGGCTCTCTGCGAGAGTTGGTCGGCGTTTAGCTGAAAACCTGCGGGCGTATCAAGGAAGACCGCCTTCGGTGAGGCGCCGAGCCGTGACAGGATTTCCTTGTGGACCTCCACCATCGTGGCGGTCAACTCACCTGAACCCATAAGGACTATCATGCCTTTTCTCGGCGTCACGTCTCCCCTCTCGGTCCAAATGTCTTGTGAGTGCTTTTCCGCGGTTCGAAGCAGATCGTCCGCGTTCTAAGCTGCAGCCGGCAGCGCTCGCGCGGGACGCTGCTGCCTTGGAAATGACGGTCTGTTTCAGAAACTCTGCCGGTGCAATGACGGCTCTGTGCCGCATATTCAGTATGTCGAACCTGCCGTTGCCTGTCAAGGTTGCCGCCTCCACGGCACGACGAGAGCCTCGATCGCGAGCAAGCGCGGCCTCGCAAGACCGCGTTAGGTATCGCGACAGGAGGGTTTCCGGGTCTTTGCTCTGCCCCATGCAGCGTGCTTTATGCAACTCCGGGGTGTACAATTATCTGCAGAGGGCAAGAGATGCTTCCAGCAACGACAGAGAATCTGGATGAGACGGTACGGGCATGCAGGCGGATGGCTACCAAGGCAGCCTTGAAGTCCGCCTTCGCAGGTGCGCTTCCCATACCCTTGGTTGATGTGGCCATAGATCTGAAGATCCTTGCCCGTCTTCTGTCAGAGGTCAATGAACGTTTCGGTCTCTCGCAGGGGCAGATGAGCCACTACCATGAGGAACTCCGTCTCGGACTCTTCGACCTTATCAAGAGAACCGGTGCGAAGTTCGCCGGCAGATACATCACGCTTGCGGTGCTCATGCCTGTGCTTCGCCGGATGGGCCTTCGCGTCACCGCGCGGCAGACGGCGAAATATGTCCCGGTCATCGGCACAGGTCTCACCATGGCCGTCAGTTTTTCGGCGATGAAGTTCGTGGCGAATCTTCATATCAGGGAGTGCGCAGAGATCGTGAGACAGGCGCATGCCAGGGGAGTCGGGTCGATTCGTGAAGAATCGTGAGGACAGGGCCAAGGAGCGGTTCGTGCTGACACGTGCAGTGAGAGAGGATCTGACTGCCAGGGGTTTCGTGATCGTGAGGGAGCAGGAAGGCCCCGGGTGCGAGTCGCCGTTTCCCGGGAAGTCTTCGTGGATCAGGGCGATCCGGCCTCATCCTGCTGAGGTGCCGCGCTACTTTGCCTGCGGATATGTACCCGAGCCTTGCGAGTATTACTTCGAGGAAGAAGAGTGCGACGAGTGAGCAAACAGGCAAGAGGCATCCAACCGGGTCCTTCAGCGGCTGTGGAGATGTAAATGGGGCTCTGGCTGGGTTTTATTGTCTGCTCTGCGGTCATCGTCTATTCGGGATCAAAGCTCTCGCGTTACGGCGATGTGATCGCCGAGAAGACCGGGCTGGGAAGATCGTGGATCGGCCTCGTGCTTCTCGCTTCGGTCACGTCCCTTCCCGAACTCGTCACCGGAATCAGCGCCGTAACGTATGTCGACGTGCCCGATATCGCCGTCGGGAACGTCCTCGGCGCCTGCGTGGTCAACATGCTCACCCTCGCGCTTCTCGATATGTTCCAGCGGCAGTCCCCCCTGTCCACCCGCGCCCACCATGGACACGTCCTCTCGGCTGGCTTCGGCATACTCCTGCTCAGTGTCGTAGCCCTTACTATTTTTCTTGGAGACCGCATTGCTTCCGTCGGCTGGATCGGGGTAAACACGCTGGTATTTATAGTGACCTATTTCGTGGCTATGAGGCTGGCCTACTTCTATGAGAAACGGCAGATCGCGGCTTTTCTGAAAGGGGTGGCCGTTGAAATGAAGTACCGTGACATATCGATGAGGCGGGCGGTGTTTCTCTACGCCGCCAATGCAGCCGTTGTGGTTGCAGCAGCGGTCTTCCTGCCGGAGATAGGTGAGAGGATCGCTGCTAAGACCGGTCTCGGGCAGACATTTGTGGGAAACGTCTTCATCGCCCTTTCGACAACTCTTCCTGAAATCACCGTGTCGATCGCGGCGATGAAGCTCGACGCCGTGGACCTCGCTATCGGGAACCTCTTCGGGAGCAATATTTTCAACATCTTAATCCTCGCTATCGATGATTTCCTGTTCCTGAGGGGTCCGCTCCTTTCATCTGTGCACACGGAGCACATTGTCCCCGCTCTCTTGGCGATTCTGATGACGACGGTCGCCATAGTGGGACTCACCTACCGCGCGGAGAAGAAACCCCTGTTCCTCGCGTGGGATTCCATTGCGATCCTCATGATGTATATCCTGAACGTGCTGGTGCTCTACGCCCTCAAGTGAACTTCCCGGGAGCTGCGCATGTGCGACTCACGCGCTTCGATGGAGTTGCATTGCGGAGCAGGGCGGAGCGCTTCCAATCCTTTCTGAATGCGATGAGATTCGATTCGAGTGACGTGCCCTCGAGTTCAGTGACGGCGTGGTGAACCATCGCGAGTAATAAGGCATCGCGCAGAAAGGTTGCCGGCATCTCCGTCCTGCCCCGTGTATTGTTTGTTAGGCAGCGCAAAGCTATTGTAAGGATTCGACGCTGGGTGGGGATGCGCGAGTCGCGTCATTTCGTCTTATGTCTGTCGAAGGAGATGCTGACGGCGTCTCCGACGGCGAACCCATGCTTCACGATCTCGCCGGCGTTGATTTCGATGGCGTATTTGACGCGCCCCTTGCTTGGGTACACGGGGCATGGATCTGCCATGCACGGCACCATAGTATGAAAACTGTCGATACGCTTCTGCTCCGAGACGAAGATGATGTCCAGGGGGATTAGCGTGTTCTTCATCCAGAAGCCCTGCTGGCCTGGAGTATCGAATATGAAGAGCATCCCCTTGTGAGACGGCAGGTGCGGCCGTCCCATCAGACCTATCGACAATTCCCGGGGAGTCCGTGCAACCTCGACGATGTACGTTTCCGAACGAATGCAGACTGCTGCAGCAGATTGCCCTGACATGCCCCCGCCGTGGTCTTCTGCCGCGGCTGCGTGCGAAAGCGAGGACGCAGCGCTCGCGCACGCAATGAACACGCCGAGGGCAAGAAGCAACGAGGCGCGAGGGGGGCGCGGCATCGGGTGTGTTGCCCGGCAGAGCCGGCGAAAGAGCCCTTCAGTCCCTTCTCTGGACATGATTAGTTCGAAGAATCAACGGGACTGGACGGCATTCATATGTCGCGCGGTGACCTGCCGCGCGGCCGACGAGGACACATACCCCGTCACGAGGCAGAGTCATCGTCCGTGGTCTGCTCTGATTTATCCGGGAGGTTCACGCGTCTGTCCGGGCCGTGATAGGCGCCTCCTCTCCCTCTGACGGGGTTCCGCCCGACTGTCACCCAGCCTTCGGAGGGACGATAGAACTTCTTCACCCTCTTCTCCTCGATCAGTTTTTGCAGGAGAGAGTCGCTCACGACATCGTGTTTGTCATCGTGATACATGACCCTGACGACCACAGGTTCCTCCTCTCACGTGCGGAATAAAACAGGCAAACCCGGCATGCAGGCCGGTCGCCCTGTCGGTGTGATTATAACCGATCGCGTCTCTGCTCTTTCAGGTTTGACTGCATTCGGGTGTCCTTGTGCATTTCTGGTCGCGCAGACATTCTCGCGGCGTCTATTCCTCAACAGTGATAGCCTCAACGGGGCAATTCTCCGCAGCGGCCTCACAGCACCCCAGATACTCACAAGCATCTGCATCGATCACTACCGATTTCCCTGTCACTTCGTTCACATGAAACACCGCCGGGCATATCTCCTCGCAGGTTCCACAGCCAATGCACTTTTCTTCATCAACGATTACATCCATCTCTTTGCCCTCATGTGGGGTTGGTAATCACGCCTCGCGCTGTAAGGTCTAATCTGCGTGACCGCCGTCAAGCGCCTCGATAACCATGGCGGCGAGCAGCGGGAACATGATCTCATGATGGCCAGTCAGAGCAAAGCTCCTGCCCTTTTTCGCCGTAGGCCGCCGCAGGACATTCACGGCGGGCCGGTAGTGCTGGATGAAATCCATGTTCACGGTGCTGAACTCCTCAACCCGGTGTCCGAGGTTCCTCACCACTGAGATCGCCTTGAGGAACACCTCCGGAAGGAGGACAGCCGAACCGAGATTCACATACACACCTCCCTCAAGTTCGGCGACGACGGAAGAGAAGAGCTTGAAGTCCCGCAGACTTCCCTCCCCGATGAGGGCCCCGTCAGCCTCTGGGTGCATGTGAAGGATATCGGTGCCTATCGCCACATGCACCGATGTGGGAACTTCGAGGCGCCGCGCCTCCCGGAAGACGCTCTTTGCCTTGAAAGGGAAATCGGAAAAGTCGATATACTCTCCGACGGCCCTGCCTATGCCGTACCCCTTCCTGACCCCTGAATTGACCGCCTCATTAAGCATGGATCCTGTCTCCTCCGCCATGCCGAAGCTCCCGTCAGCGAGTTCGCCGGCCACATCTTCGGAGGTCCGCCCCATGAAGGCGATTTCGAAGTCATGGACTATGCAGGCTCCGTTGCATGCGAGTGCGGAGATAATGCCCCTTTGCATGAGGTTGATGATAATGGGGGCGAGCCCGACCTTGAGGGGGTGGGCGCCCATCCCGAGGATTACCGGTCGTTTCCTTCGGTGGGCCCCTGCGATAGACTCTGACACAGATCGTATATCCCTCGCCGCGAGGGCATCGGGCAACCCGTCCAGAAAATCGCTGAACCTTCCGCCCGCCCTATGGGGAATAGCCTCGGCGGCGACAGAGACCCTGCTCGGGCGGGACAGTGCCGAGTACCGCTTCAGTTTCGTGAAGTCAAGGGGAGCGTAGTACATGTTGTGGCAATTGTACCACACCCGTTGATTCTATGTTAAGGCTTTTGTTATATTTGAAGCTTAGCGAAAATTCGTGATGCTCCTGTCCCGAGAATCCTCGGTGACGAGTCGGCATCCTACCCGTGGATCTCATGAAGGAGGCTACACATTGGCGACGGTGAAGGCAGCACCTAAGAAGAACCTCTCAGGACTGAAGAGGGTGAGACAGTCCGAGAAGAGAAGACTGCGCAACCAGGCTGTGGCGAGCGAGGTACGGACGTATGCCAAGAAGATCGAGGCAGCGATCCAGGCCGGCAACAAAGAAGAACTTCAGAAGACCCTCAAGGCGGCGGTGAAGGTGACCGGTGGCGCGTCGTCCAAGGGTGTCATACACCGCAACGCCGCATCGAGAAAGATCTCGTCGCTTACACGGAAAGTGAATGCGGCACTGGCGCCTGCTCCCGGAGCCTCTAGCGAGGCGTAACCTGTAGGAGTTGCATCAGCAGAGTCTCGATCGCGTAAGAACGGGAGGTCTTCACGGCGGCATCTGCCTCGTGCAGCGCACGGAAGACTTCCGCATACCCTCCCTCACCGGTTACCCTTTCCTGTTGTGACCGCCCTGACAGCCGCGCGTAATGCCAGTTCAGTGCGCCCAGGAGCATCTGCGGCTCTATGCCCCTGCTCAGGTGCTCGTAGATCCTGAACACCGAGGCGGCATCGCGGCGCTTCAACGCCTCGATGAGATCGAAGGCGGAAAACTCGATTCCCGCGAAGGTTATTTCTTTGAGCGCGTCAACGTCGACAGTTTGAACAACCCAGAGTGCGCACTTGTCCATCTCTGAAGAGAGCAGCCCGAGATCGTTTCCCACGGTGCCGATCAGATAGTCGATCGCACCGTCGGTGATCGTCACACCCTTGTGTTTCGCCTGTCGCTTGAGCCACGACGGGATCTCCCTCGCCGGGACATCGAGGCTGATTACCCTGACGTGCTTCTTTTCCGTCAAGCTGCCGAGTTTCTCTTTCGTCCCGAGGTGAAGCAACACGAGGAGGGAGGACGGGGCGGGCGACTCTGCATACGCTTCAAGTGCAGACAGCCCTTTCTTGGTGAGCTTCTGGCTGTTCCGTATCACCACGACCCTTCTTGATGACATGAAGGGCAGCGTGTTGAGGATGTCGACGATCTCTTCCATCCGGACAGGACCGTCAGGGGACTCGATGTCATGGACCTCGAAATTGAACGAGTCGCTGCCGTGAAACGCCTCCCGGATCCCGGAAAGCGCGGTGTAGAGGAGAAACTCGTCCGAGGCGTAAAGCACATACGCGGGCGCGGGCATCTGCCCGGATAGTTCCTGCTGTAACCTGGCGATACTCATTCCGACGCAAGCGGCATCGTCGCGCAGAACACCCCGGAATGCCTCATTGAGGGGCCTCTTTCTCCTTCCACGATCGGTAAACGGCCCGTCTGACGACCTCACGGGAGAGGTCTCTCAGTGCCACATCTGTGGCGATCTCTTTCTGTGCCAGGACGTTCTCCAGAGCACCTGTGGCAAAGAAATACGTGAGATAAGGGTCCTTGAGGCGCATGAGCGGAAAGGTGTCGCCGGTAGACGTGTCGGTAATGACAAAATCGCTTGTGATTATCACTTCGTATTCAGATGTCGTGAGGTTGACCTCCGAGAGGGTCCTCAGCTCGAATCGGACCACATTCGCCTGCACGACGTGTCGGGATGAGGGAACGACAGCGATCCCGTATTCCATGAATGTCTGAGCGAGCAGCGCGCTGAGGCGGTCCTGCAGCTTCGGCTCGAACGTGCTGTTCTCGACTTTTCCTATCGTGATGGTGTCGAAGGGCAAATTGGCCTTCGTCTGCAGCCGGTATCCGCAGCCGGCGAGTAACGCGATGAGGATGACAGCGCATAGGTGGGCGGGAATGAGGTTTTTCACGGATCAGTGCACCACGATGTTGACGAGTCTGCCCTGGACCACCACGACCTTGCGGACTGCCTTCCCTGTGACGACCTCCCTTATCTTCTGGTCGTTGAGGGCGCGCTCCCGGGCCTCGTCGTCGGAAAGCCCCGCAGGTACGAGCATCTTCGATCTCAGTTTGCCGTTTACCTGTATGACGAGTTCCACTTCCTCGTCCCTTGCGAGTTCTTCGTCCCATGCGGGCCAGGGCTGTCCGAAGACGCTGTTTTCCTCTCCTATGGCGCTCCAGAGTTCCTCGCTGATGTGCGGGGCAAAGGGAGCGAGCATCAACACGAGGCTCCTGACCGCGTACTTCACGGCGGCGCGGTCCTCTTCTTCAGTGACGACGTGAGGTGACAGCTCGTTGGCGAGTTCCATGAGCGCGGCGATTGCCGTATTGAAGTGGTAGTCTTTCTCGATGTCGTTGGTCACCTTCTTTATGGTCTGGTGCGTCTTCCGCAGCAGCCTGACAACCTCGGGCCCGGCCCCTGCGCCTGGTCTGCCATCCGCTCTCCCGGCCCTGATTCCCGGGCCTGTTCTGGCAACCAGCGCCCAGAGCCTGTTCAGGAAACGGTACGCGCCCTCTACCCCCTGATCGGACCACTCGAGGTCCCTCTCGGGCGGCGCTGCGAACAGCGAGAAGAGCCGCATGGTGTCGG
>JBLMXV010000077.1:0-12509 GCA_050257935.1 Chloroflexota bacterium | reverse complement strand
ACCGTACTGTAGTAGCCCGCAGTCTTGCCCTCTTCACGAAGGGCACCCTCTCCGTATTGCCCGCCGATGATGAGGCCGCCCTTGACGATGCTCGGGAAGACAAGGATAGCCTTTGCAGTCTTGGAAAGTACCTTCGCCGAGGGCTCTCTGTCATAGAGCTTCTGAAGTGCCGAGTCGACATCACGGTCGATCTCGGCCGCCGTAGCACCAACCACCGGCTCGGGGCACAGCGCTACCATCATCACAGCCACAAGCACACCCGCAACCAATCCGACATGTAGTTTCATCATACTCCGCCCTCCTCAATTCATTTTCGCCGCCAGACACACGGACTTATAGCGTCGACATAATAGCACTAACCCACATTATTCACAAATCCGGCTGCCGACATCAGGACGGAGGTGGCGAAAGGAACATTTCGGGGATACTCTGCCTTGTTCTACAACGTGTTCCAGACGAGGCATACACACACCGCGTGTGGAGAACGTCGGACAACACGAGTGAAATCCATCACTTTGCAAAGGACCTCACTTTTGAGCGTTGTCCCTCTCCCCCTCACCTGTTTGCACGCTTCATGCGTGGCTGCCCGTACAGGCCTGTATCATTGGCTCCAAGTGGGGATACCTGCCTCGGCACCATAGAGAACCCTGCAGCTTGTACAGGACGTGCGATGATTGTACGGGCTATCGGATCGGCTGTCAACGGGCGGGATGGCGCAAAATTGATACCCCAGACGTCCGTTTCGGGCGAGCCTCACGCTTGACAGGGACTTACCCGATTAAGGCAGAATTAGGTTGCGAGCAAATGCCAGGTGAAGACCTTTGATCCCCTCCGCCTGCTACACACAAACATGAAGCATGGCATCGAAAACTTCCTCTCTGTAACGCCGCGATCTCTCAGCATGGTGTGGGTCATCGAGTATGGGGATGACGCCCCAACCGCGCCGGAATGCACCACGGTAGGAGTGTAGATGCGTTTTCTCCTTTACGATTCCGTGTGCTCAATCGAAAAGGGCAGGACCATCGTCGGGACCAAGACCTTCTCACTCTCGGAGGAATACTTACGTGGGCACTACTCGAAAGACGCCATAGTTCCCGGCTTGCTGCTCATCGAGGCGATGGCTCAACTCCTGGGTTGGCTAATCATCGTCTCTAACGATTTTGTCATCTCCACGTTCCTTGCGCTCCTCGACGACGTATGGGTTCCTCCACGCCTCCGGCCAGGCTTTAGAGCGGACATCCGGGGAGAGATCATCGCCACGTCCAGGAGGGATTCGCTCGGCAAAGCAACTGTCTCCGTCGACGGTGAGGTGATAGCGGCGGCAAACCGCATCATATACGGACATATCGATCGCGCGGAACCGGACCGACTTCGTGGCCTGTTCAGGTACTACAGCGGTTGGGCGGAGCCGTTGTGACGGACAGGAGAAGAGTCGTTGTGACCGGTCTCGGCATCGCCACGTGCCTCGGTCTTGATGTCGAAGAGACCTGGCGAAAGGCGCTCGCCGGTGTCTCGGGAATCGGTAGACTCGACTCTCCCGACACAGAGCACGCTCAGATCAGGGCGGCCGGTGCGATATCCGAAGAGGACTGGTCCAAAGTACAGGCAGAGTTCAGCGAGGAGATGCGGGATGAAGGGGAGAAGAAAACGCTCATCGCCCTCTGGGCAGCAAAGCGGGCTCTCGAAGATGCAGGCATCCTGGACGGCAGCGGCAGGCGGGACCGGTACGGTGTGGCCCTCGCCTCCGGGATAGGCGTCAACCGTCTTGAGGATCTCCGGACCTGGATCGGCAAGGACCGTGCGTTCGATTATGAGAGTTTCGGACGGCAACTTGCAAGAGTGCACAGGGAGTCGATCATGAAAAACCCTTCCGACAGACCCTCAGCCCTTGTGGCCCATACGTTCAATTTTCGAGGAATAAACGCCACCCTGACCGCTGCCTGTGCTTCGGCAACGCAGGCAATCGGCACAGGCTTCCGGGCGATCCGCCGGGGGGAGGCGGACATAATGGCAGTTGGCGGCTCGGACACGATGTTCAGTCCCGTCGGGCTGATCTTCTTTGTCCTGCTCAACGCTGCCTCGACCTCACGTGCCGATCCACAAACTGTCTGCCGCCCCTTCGACATCAAACGGTCCGGACTCGTGATGGCTGAAGGGGCAGCCGTAGCCGTTCTCGAGGACCATTCCCGGGCGGCCGCACGAGGAGCGAAGGCATACTGCGAAGTGGTCGGCTACGGGTCGTCTCTTGACGCTTATCAGCTCACAAGGCCCCACCCCGAGGGCCGCGGTGCCGTCCAGTCGATGCGGGCCGCACTGGACGACGCCAATCTCGATATCGACGCCATAGATTACATCAACGCCCACGGCACGGGCACGAAGCTTAATGACGTGATCGAGACTGTCGGCATAAAGCAACTGTTCGGAGCGCGCGCGCATGACATACCCGTGAGTTCGAGCAAGTCCATGATCGGCCATACCCTTGCCGCGTCAGGAGCACCGGAGTTCGTTCTCACCGTACTCACAGTTGCGCGTGACGAGATCCACCCGACCATTAACCTGACACATCCCGACCCGGAGTGTGATCTCGACTATGTTCCCGGGGTGAAGAGAGGTCGCGTCGTGAACGCCGCGATCTCTAACTCTTTCGGCTTCGGGGGACAAAATGCATCGGTGGTCGTAAGAAAGTATCCCGGCGGGAGACAACAATGAGAGCTTTCGCTGACAGGAGGTGACGCCATGGACACGACACATCCCCATTCCGATCCATTGACAGGCCTTATCGAGGGCATGCGCATCCTCTTGGTCTCTGCGAACAGGGAGATATTCCCCGAGCCGGTCTTCCCCATTGGCCTCGCCTATCTCGCGCATGCCCTGGGCAGATCAGGCGCCGACGTGAGGATCTTTGACTGCAACCGGTTCTTCCCGACCGCAGCCCTCCGGCGAGAAGTGAGAAGTTTCCGGCCCGAGGCAATCGGCATCTCACTGCGGAACGTTGATAATGTTTCATATCCCTGTGTCGAGTTCTACCTGCCCTCCTACGCCACGATTCTCTCATCGATTCGTCAGGTGTCGCGGGCACGCATCGTGCTCGGCGGTCCGGCGGTATCTCTTTTCCCTGAAGAGATCGTCGCACGCTTGGGCGCTGATGCAGCCGTGCGCGGAGAAGGCGAGAATGCGTTGGACGTATTCACGGGATCGGACACCCGCATCGTTGCGGGAACTCCGTCGAGCCTCGAAGGGGTGGCATTTCCGAGGAACATTTCCGATATCTTCCCTGAATTCAGGAAGTACCCCACGATTTCTGTTCAGACCGCCCGGGGATGCCCGAACAGGTGCATCTACTGCACCTATCCCTCCCTTGAGGGTAGACTGAAGAGGAACCGTGAGCCCGCAGCGGTTGCCGACGAGCTCGAGTTTCTCTCGAAAGACCTCGGGGCCAGGAATTTCTTCATCGTAGACTCCCTCTTCAATTCTGACGAAGGCCACATGGTGCGTGTCCTCGAAGAGATCATTGCGCGGGATCTCGGGATTACATTCTCATGCTATCTTCAACCCAAGGTGACGAGCCCCGACGTCTTCACCCTGCTGCGACGTGCGGGCTGCATAGGAGTCGATTTCGGGACAGACTCAGGGTCTGCTCAGATGCTCGATGCGCTCGGAAAACCTTTCGACGTCGATGATATCCTGAAAGCCTCCCAGGCATGCAGAGACGCAGGGATAGACTCATGCCACAGTCTCCTGTTCGGCGGCCCCGGCGAGAACGCCGCCACGATCGCCGAGACAGTGCATACCATGGACATGGTCCATCCGAAGGCGGTAATCCCCATGACGGGGATCAGAATCTATCCCGGAACAGAGCTGGAGCGGACTGCCCTGAAGGAGGGCCTTCTCGAGCAGACGGACTCGCTCCTGGAGCCGCGGTTCTACTTTCCCGCAATGGGCGCATCATCCCTGATCGAAAATACCCTCAGCGCTGTCGCAGGCAGAAAGAACTGGTTCTTTCCAGGGGACAAAAGCCGGACCGCTTCCCCCAACACCACGCCGCTCCAGCAGGCGTGCCGAAGCGGACCGCTCTGGAGGACTCTCCGGGAGTAGCGGAGGCAAGATCAGGGCTATGAGCCCTCGTACTTGAAGGACAGCCGAAGCTTCGTCCGGTACAGTGCGACCTTGCCGTTTTCTATCGTCACATCCGTCTCAACGACCTCGGCCACCCGAAGGTCGCGGAGCGACTTCGACGCGGTCTCTACGGCCACGGCTGCGGCCTTTTCCCATGATTCTGCGCTGGTTCCCGCCACCTCGATGAAATTGTATACCGCCATATCTTCCTCCTTAGCCCTCGAGGCCTTTGCACCGTCGCGGGCACTGTGGTGTATTGGGTGAAAGGCGTGACCGCCCTCCGTTTCTGCACCGGGATGTCAACTCTGCACCCGCCACATTATAGCAGGGAATCGCCCTGCTCACAACCCCCACCGTGTCACCGTATACAGCGGCAATAGTGGATTACACTGTCGCAGACATGACGACCTCTCCTTCGGCCTTTTTCAGGGCGAAAAGGTAGTAAGGTATAATGAGGAATGTTCTTCATCGAATCGACCATCAGATTCAGCAACGAGAAGGGCTTCGGAGAGTCGTACTACATCCTCTGCCCCGTATGTTGGAACTCGAGCATCATGCTGACTCGCTGGGAAAAGGGAGAGGAAGAAGCGGGAGAGTGCGCCACGTGCAAGCGCATGGAAAGAACTATGGGCGGCTCCCGGGAAGACTGCTAGGTCTGCTGTGTTCCACCGCGTGTTCCAGCCCGAAGCACGAACGCACTCTGTGGATGAGGAGGCAGGTCATAGAAAACCAAATCCCATCGCTTTGGAAGGGACTTGAGCCGCCTCCGCCCTGATACTGCCGCGAACGTATTAATCCTCGATAGGCCTGACGTCCCCCTTACCGCGCGAGGGCCCGCAGTGGAGGCTTATTGACGGACTTCGGTGCCGCCGCTGTCAGTTTGCGCCGGATCTCTCACGACTCCTGTAGGTCCCGGTTGCTGCGGGGTGCCTGCGGTTTTGGCTTCGCGGACTTCTGCTTTGAGTGTCAAAACAACCCTTCGGTGCTGCAGGTCGTTACTCAGGACCTCGATGGTCTTTACGAGCAGACCCCGTCTGCCATGGGTGTCCACCCGTGCGGCAAGACTCCCCCGCTCACCGGGTCTCAGATGGCCTGAACTGGCCATCACCGCAGTGCATCCTCAGGAAGTGATGACCTTCTCTATGAGGAGATCGTCCGTACCGGAATTCGAGACCTGGAAGGTGTGTTGAAGGATATCCCCCTCCTTCACCGAACCGAAGTCATGCACAGGATCGTCGAAGACTATGACCGGCTCGCCGGAGGCAATCGCGGGGAGCAGCAAGAAGACAATAATGACAGCAGCCTTCACCACGTCATTTTATCACATCGCACCACGATACTGGAACAGTCAGGAGCGTGCAGAGAAGGACACGTTTCAGCTAAAGACACTCTGTGCAAAACCAGAGGGAATCGCAGCTGAAACCGCTCTTTCACGGCCCCTCCGGATGTGCTAGACTGAAACCTCCATGAACACGGCCGAAGACCCCGCGGTGCCCCTCTCCCATATCGGTGCGAATCATCCCTCGGCAACGGAACTCTTCATGTCCTTCCTCAGGCTCGGCATGACGGCATTCGGGGGACCGGCCATAATCGCCCAGATACGGGACCTCACGATCGAGAAACGAGGATGGTTGAGTGAGGAATCCTTCGCCGACGGCCTGGCACTATGCCAGACGCTGCCGGGACCTATCGTGGTAAATGTTGCCGCCTATGTCGGCCTTCGAGTAGGCGGGCTGGCGGGCATGATCGCATCTTTTGGGGGCTTTCTCCTGCCTGCGTTTCTCCTGCTCCTTGCGCTCTCGGCCGCCTACCGGGAAACGTCAACACTGCCGGTAACAGTCTCGCTCTTCAGCGGCCTCCAGCTCATAGTGGTGGCAATAATCCTCAATGCCATGCTCACATTCGGGAGGGTGACCTTCAGGGGATTCCGCGACGTCCTCATCGCCATCCTGAGCGCTGCCGCGCTTCTCGGCAACGTGAGTCCCTTTGTCGTGATCATCGGCGCCGCCTGCGCCGGCGCCCTGCTCCATCCCGCGCCTGGTTTGATGATGACATCCGCACATGACCGTTCAACGCGCTATCTGAAGGACTCAGCCGGACTCCTCGCATGCTTCGTCACTGCTCTGGGCCTACTGTACGCCACGGATCACGCCCTCTTCGACCTGGCTGTCGTGATGCCGAAGATAGTCTTCTTCTCATTCGGCGGCGGATACACGACGCTCCCCCTCATGTTCCACGAAGTGGTAGAGGCAAGATCATGGCTCGACGGCAAGACCTTCATGGACGGGATCGCCCTGGGGCAGGTCACACCGGGCCCCATCCTCATCACGGCAACCTTCGTCGGATACCTGTTCAAAGGCATACCAGGCGCAATCGTGGGAACCCTCGGCATATTCTGCCCCGGCCTCGTCCTCGTCACCGCCATGCTGCCCTTCTACGATCGCCTCAAGTCTTCGCCCTCTTTCATGAAGGCCACAAGGGGCGTACTGGCAGCCTTCGTGGGCCTGCTCCTGTACGTGGGAGTCAAGTTCGGGGGCCAGGTTCCCTGGGATGCCGCGAGAGTCCTTTTCGGACTGGGCGCGCTCGCGGCACTCATCAGGAAGATTGACGTGCTCTACCTGGTGCTGGCGGGCGGCATCCTGTCGCTCGTCCTGTTCTGAGAATGGAGGTCAGCGGAAGTCCGCATTGGCGATCTCACACATCTTCCGGTCTCTTAGCCCTGCTTATTCATGCGTGTGCGGCAGTAACAAGGCGGAGACGGCTCAAGCCTTTCCAAGGCGATGGATTTCACTTATGATGTTCTACGTCCTGCGTGCACAGCATGTGTTTGTGCTCCGGGCTGGAACAGGTTGTGGAATCAGGCAGAGGTATCGCTCGGAATGTACTTTCGCCACCTCCACCCTGACTCGGATAGCTGGATTTGTGAATAATGTGGGTCACACTCTGGCCAAGTAGCGCTTCCTCTTTTTCTCTTCGAATCTCTCCACTGCGTATCTGAGCATAGTCCGCGGCATATCGCGGTAGAATCTCATCAGGAAGCGCTCTTCAGCTGCCATGTCCCGCTTCCCCACCTCGCGCAGCATCCAGCCGACAGCCTTGTGAATGAGTTCGTGGGGGTCACGAAGGAGCAGTTCGGCGAGTTTCAGTGTATCGTCAAACCTTACCTTCCTGATGAAGGCGAAAGTCGCCATGATCGCGATCCTCCTCTCCCACACGTTCCGGGAGCGCGCGAGTTCGTAGAGGATCGTCTTTTCACAGTCATCGAGGTACTCTCCCAGTATCTTCTCCGCAGAGAGGTCGACAAGATCCCAGCTGTTCACATAGCGGATGTTACGCAAGTAGAAGTCGACGATTTCTTTTCTGCCGCGTCCGTCAGCCTTCCGGCACCGATCAACGAGAATCAGCAGAGCCGTCAAACGGTGCTCGTGTATCTCACTTGAAAGTAAAGTCTGAAGCTCACCAAGGGAGAGGCCGGCATATTTCCTTGCAGTCCTTCGCTGATCGGGAACGGCAATGCCGAGGAACCGGTCCCCCTCTCCGTACTGTCCCTTCCCTGTTTTGAAAAAGGAAGAAAGTATCCTCGCCTTTTCAGGGTCTGCCAGCCTCCTGAGATCCTCCAGCAGTTCCCTTAGGTCTGTTTCTTCTTTCTTCATCTCGCCGCTCCCGTCATCCGCGGGGGTTCCGCGGGAGAATTCCGGCCATGCCGGCCTGGTTTGATCCGCGTAGTTCATGAAGCAAAGTCGTGTCCCCTCCCTTACGACGTTGTGAAGGTCGGAAAATCAGGATCAGCATTTTTTTCAATCAGCGCTAATGACCTGCTATAATGCACACTATGGATGCGGTCATTCGTCAGAAACTCCTGGAGTTCTACCATGGAAACATCCCCGCACACGTGGCAGACGCATCCAAGGACTACATAACGCTCCGCTTCAGGCACGAGTTGTTCGGGATGAGAGATTACCTCATCCCGATCTGTGACGTCTACGAGTATTTTTCCTCAAGAGAGGAAGACCAGGAAGAAGAGAAACTCGGCACATTGCGCGGTAACCACGACTTCATCTACCACACCGCCCTCGAATGCCTCAGGTGGTTCAAGTTCATCAACCCCGGAGAGACCTCGGGAAAGAAGAAAAGCGCAGGCTAGTAACCGGGCTGCGCTCCTTACCCTGCAGACCTCCCCTATCACCGCGTTCCCTCAGCCAGTTTCTTGACCGGCGCGTTAACCAGCGTGATGCCCGCCGCAACAAGAATCCCCGCAGCCGCAAATGTCTCTGTGATCGGCTCCTCCAGAAAGGCAACGCCGAAGAGCATGCCAAATAGGGGCGTGAGAAACGAAAATACCGAGAGCCGGGCGGCGAGGTACTTCGTGAGAAGCCAGAACCACACGAGATAGCTTGCAAAGGCAACCACAACACCCTGATAGGCCAGAATGGCTGCCGTCGACGCCGTCATACGGACAACCCCGGGTTCACCCAGGAGCCACGATACCGCGGGCAGGGTGAGCGCCGACACCACGAGTTGGTAGAACAGGACCTTTGTCGCACTCGTGCGACCGAGGTTCGTCGCGCGGATGAGCACCGTCGTAGCAGCCCAGAGAGACGCCGCCATGAGACCACAGAGGTCGCCGATCCACGTCGTATTCCGCGATGACGAAAAACCTTCCCAGAATGCAGCGGCGACACCTGCGAAAGCGAGCCACACCCCGACCCATTGGCGTGAGTTCAAACGTTCTCCCGGCACGAGAAGGGAGAGGCCGAGCGCGGTGAGACAAGGGGAAAGATAGAGGAAGACCACCATTCGCGATGCGGCGGTATAGGCGAGGCCAGCGTAAATGAGGGCGAACTCCGCGGAAAACAGCACTCCCGCAATGACGCCGTTGGCGAGCGTGCCGTCACGGCGCAGGAGCGGTATGCCCCGCACACGCGCCCAGACGAAGAGCAGTAGCGTGGCGACCGCAGAGCGGATGCCCGCCTGGGCAACAAGAGAGACGTCCGCGGCTGCCACCTTTATGGTCACCTGCTGCGCGCCCCACAGCATCGCGAGCAGCACCATCAGGCACAGCGCAAGGGCACCCGGGGACTTTCGGTCTGCAGAAAGAGACATCTCCCGCCCTACATAACCCTGCCCTGATGCTGCGAACTGTGCATGATTTAAGCTGGATGGAGCAGGTTCGGGGCGTAACGTCGCCGTCAGGCTACGATGCGACCTCCGACTCTGTCTCCCTTTCTTCGGTGCCGGTGTGCTTCACGATCCATATCGTGCCGAACTCCTTGTCCTGATGCGCGCGCACGAGACCGAGCTTGAGCAGTTCCAGGAGCGCAAGAAACGTGACGATGATCTGCATGCGCGTCCTGTCATCTTTGAACAGGTCGTCGAACCGGAGTGTCCGGCTCGCTTCGATCTGGTCGAGGATGAGAGCGATCTTGTCTTTGACCGTGAGGAGTTCCCTGGTGATCGAAACCGTCTCAGGAGGCGCCTTGCTCAGGACCCTCCGCAGCGCCCCCACGAGGTCGAAGAGGTTCACGTCAAAGAGGTACAGATCAGGCTCTTTGGAGATTTCGTCCTTGTCGAAAGGCGGTCTCGCGAAGGCGTTCCTCCATTTCTCCTCCCTCTCTCGCAATGCGCCAGAAGCCTCTCTGAATGCCTGGTATTCGAGAAGCCTCTGGACCAACCCCGCCCTCGGGTCCTCTTCTTCACCCGTTTCTATGGTCTCATCAGGGGGAAGGAGCATGCGGGACTTGATGTAGATCAGCGTCGCCGCCATCACGAGAAACTCGGAAGCGATCTCGAGGTTCAGCTCCTTCATGACTTCAAGATAATCGAGGTACTGTCTTGTGATCAATGCGATGGGGATGTCATAGATGTCAACCTCGTTCTGCTTGATCAGATGCAGCAGAAGGTCGAGGGGACCTTCGAAGGCAGGCAGCTTTACGCTGTATGCGTCCTGTGAATCAGCCATCACGAGACCATTCTTCACTGACACTCATCACTGGCACTGACACCTTCTACCTGAGACGCCTCCGCCCCGTTGCCGCTGCTAACGGATGAATAATCGCGCCGTTCCGCTCGCTAGGGGATCACCTTGTTAAGCTGGTATTCCACGATGCCCGAGGCACCGGCACTCTTGAGCTTCGGAATCAGGTCCCTCACTATCCTCTCGTCGGTGACCACATCGACTGCGTACCAGCCGGCATCTGACAACTGTGAGATGGTCGGTGAGTGCATCGCCGAAAGAAGCGTCAGCACCCGCTTGAAGGACTTTTCAGGGACGTTCATCTTGAGTCCCACCTTCTCCTCAGCGGCGAGTGCACCCCTCAGCAGAAGAGCGATGTTCTCCATCTTACGCCTTTTCCACTTGTCCTGCCATGCCCTCTTGTTCGCCACAAACCTGGTCGTGGACTCGATAATCGTCTCCACAATTCTCAGGTTGTTGGCCCTTAGGGAACTGCCCGTCTCCGTGAGTTCGACAATGGCATCGGCAAGGTACGGCGGCTTCACCTCCGTGGCGCCCCACGAGAAGTCAACCTCAGCCTTGATACCCTTGGACTTGAGATACCTCTTGGTGAAACCCATGAGTTCGGTAGCGACTCTCTTCCCCTCCAGGTCTTTGAGGCTCTTGATCTTGGATTCGACCGGAACCGCCACGACCCAGCGCACCGGCTTGAACCCTTCCTTGCCGTATTGCAACTCCGCGATCTCGACGACCTCGGCGTTCTGCTCGAGTATCCAGTCCTTGCCTGTGAGTCCGCAGTCGAGCACTCCGTCCTCCACGTAGCGGGCCATTTCCTGGGCCCTGATAAGCATCGATGCGATCTCGGGGTCGTCGATGACAGGGTAGTAGGAACGGGATGACACAGTGATGTGGTACCCCGCTTTCCTGAAAAGCCTCAACGTCGATTCCTGGAGGCTTCCCTTCGGAAGCCCGAGCTTAAGAACATTGTTCTTGCCGTTCATAACCTGCCGTCCTTCACGCGAGTTAACCGTTCAGAGTGAGACTCTGTAAGAGCGAGACGCCTAACGAAGACAATTATGTTAATGGCTTGGAAAAGAGTCTGTCAATTGCGCCCTGTGGCTGCAGACACGCCCTACACCCTGCCAGGCAGGAACGGAGTCCCTCCGGAGGAGGCCGATTAGACTATCATCCGTTATTTGTGTTAGATTAGATCGGTTTTCCAGAGTCGTGACGAAATCACAGCATATCCCATTGAACAATCAGGAATAGTATGCACCTTCTGCGACACCGCAGAAAAAAACTCAGACTCTGTTAAGGGAGGACAGTAATGTACAAGATCCTCGAGAAGGAGACTTTCAGTGAGGCCACGAAGTTAATGGTGATCGAGGCCCCCCACGTCGCCCGAAAGGCGAAGGCAGGGCAGTTCATCATCGTCCGCATCGACGAACACGGCGAGCGGATTCCGCTCACAATCGCCGATTACGACCGCGCAAAGGGGACTATCACTATCATCTTCCAGGAAGTCGGCAAGTCCACCAAGCACCTCGGCACCATGAACGTAGGCGACGAGGTGGCGACTTTTGTGGGCCCTCTGGGCCATCCGACGGAGATCGAGAATTTCGGCACCGTGATCTGCGTGGCGGGAGGGGTGGGCATCGCACCTGTCTACCCGATCGCACGGGCACTCAAGGAGGCGGGCAACCATGTGATCAACATAATGGGCGCCAGGAACAAGTCTCTCCTCTTCTGGGAAGAAAAAATGCGCGCCGTCTCGGACGAGTTGATCGTGTGCACCGATGACGGCTCATACGGGCGCAAGGCCCTTGTCACGGATCCCCTCAAGGAGATACTCGAGGCAAGAGGGAAGGATGTTGCGAAGGTGTGGGCTATCGGCCCCGCCATCATGATGAAGTTCGTCACCGCGGCCACCCGTCCCTTCAACGTACCCACGATTGTCAGCCTCAACACGATCATGATCGACGGCACCGGCATGTGCGGAGGCTGCAGGGTGCTGCTCGAGGAAGGTGCACAGTTCGTCTGCGTGGACGGACCTGAATTCGACGGGCATAAGGTCGATTGGGACAACCTCCTCTCACGCCTCTCCTTCTACCGCCCTGAAGAGCAGGCTGCCATGGAGAGATGGCAACATAAGTGTAATCTCGACGCGGCGGAGGAAGCCGTGGCGAAGGAGGGGAAGTAATGGCACAGATGAGCGTCAAGGAGCGCATGAAGATACAGCGTCATGAGATGCCGACGCAGGATGCCGTGGCAAGAGGTGGCAACTTCGACGAGGTCGCCCTCGGATACGCTCTCGAGACGGCGGTCAGAGAGGCTGAGCGCTGTATCCAGTGCAAGGAGCCGAAGTGCATGGAGGGCTGTCCGGTGGGTGTGCTGATTCCCCAGTTCATCAAGGCCCTGAGAGAGGGCGATGTCATAAAGT
>JBLMXV010000076.1:0-9570 GCA_050257935.1 Chloroflexota bacterium | reverse complement strand
ACCTTCAGAAACAGGAGCCAATACCAGATCAAGGCATCCCGAGGGTGCCGGGACTGCCATCCCGACGGTGTACTGCGCTCACGGGCCATTCATGGGGCGCTCTTCAAGAAGGAGCGCGCCGGGGAGCCGGTGATATGCGGCAATTGCCACAGCGCTCACACAGCTGCACGTGTCAGCGCGGGCGCCATGTCGACGTCAGAGGAGAAATACTGTCTCTCCTGTCACTCTTCCGAGGGCCGGATGTCTTTCTCAAACGGCGAGTCCCTGTCACTCATGGTCAGAGTCCAGGAGGTCAGGGACTCAGCGCACAAGCAGGTTGCCTGCTCAGATTGCCACTTCGGGTTTTCCGCAGATGAGCACCCCCGCAAACTGTTCAGATCCATAAGGGAATACCGGCACTCCTCATCCGAGATGTGCAGGCGGTGCCATTTCGACAAGTATTCAAAGGTCTCCGAGGGTATCCACTACGCCTTGCTGAGCGTCGGCCGGCTCGACACTCCCAACTGCGCCGATTGCCACGGCGGGCATGCGGTTTCCTCTCCGGGAAAGAAGAGGCTGTCCATCGTGGAAAAGTGCAAAACATGCCACGGTGAGGTCGCGGCAGCCTACGCGCGGAGTGTTCATGGCAAGGCACTCGTTCAGGAGGACAACAGGGATGTCCCGACCTGTATCGATTGCCACATGTCCCACAATATAAAGGACCCGTATTCAGCCGACTTCCATGACCACATACCGGACACATGCAGCAACTGCCACTCAAACGCGTCGATCATGAGGAAGTATGGTCTGTCGACGGACGTGGTAAAGACCTATCTCTCCGACTTTCACGGCATGACCCTGGGCCTCTACCGGAAGGAGGCCCAGAGGCACGACCGGCCCAACCAGGCTATGGCGGTATGCACGGATTGTCACGGCACACACGGCATAACCCGTGCATCGGGTGAAAATACGCAGGCAGTCAAGAGCCGGCTCCTGAAGCGCTGCCAGCAGTGCCACCCCGGCGCAACGGAGAACTTCCCGGACGCGTGGCTCTCTCACTACCAGCCGAGCTTTAAAGTCGCACCCGTGGTCTTTGCGATTGACCAGTTCTACAAGATCATGATGCCGCTTATGGTCGCCGGTCTGCTGATCCAGATCATCCTGGACATCAGGCGGTACCTGTCGGACAGATAAGGAGGGCCCGTGGCAGACAGGCATACAGCAGGGAACGAAGAACGTATCAGGAGATTCAGCACCTACCGCATCGTCGAGCATCTTGTGCTCATCGCCGCTTTTGTGGCCCTTGCGGCAACTGGTCTTCCCCAGAAGTTTTACTCCTTCAGCATTTCACAGGGGATCATCATCGCCTTGGGTGGTATAGACAGCGTCAGGTGGCTCCACCACGCAGCCGGCATCGTCCTCGGCCTGCTTGCGGCTCAGCACATTCTCGTGAACCTGGTAGGTATACTCTTTCTCCGGTGGGAACCCTCCATGCTTGTTACCTTCAAGGACCCTCAGGACGCACTGCAGAACATGAGGTACTATCTCGGCCTCACCGACACTCCCGCGCGGTGTGGCCGGTTCACGTACAAGGAAAAATGGATCTATTGGCTCGTTCTTCTGGGAAGCATCCAGATGGCGGTCACCGGATTGGTGCTCTGGTTGCCGGTTGTCGCGGCGAAGTACTTTCCAGGGCAGCTCATTCCTGCCTCCAAGGTGATCCACTCCAACGAGGCGATGCTGATTTTCCTCCTCGTGGTCATATGGCACATCTATGACTCCGTGCTGAGTCCGGATGTGTTCCCTCTTAACAGAAGTATATTTTCAGGGTATACTACTAGAAAGAAGATGCGCCAGCGGCATCCGCTGGAACTGGGGCAGGTGATGGAGACGGGGGAAGGCCAACTCGGCGGGCCGTCGACGGAAAGCCCTGCATAAACGCCCGCCGTTTTGCGCAATGACCGGGAACGATAAAGGCGCGGGTCATGCGCTCACACAGCCGCTACCGGTCGGCGGAAACGGGTGTGGTGCGCACCATGAGGATGGATGCAGCGGAAGATCATTCTCGCCCTTATCCTGATCATCGTCGTAGTGTCAGTCACGCTGAGCATCATAAGCTACGTTACGATCCATGCAAGTATCGACAGGTCGCTGCAGCACAGGCTTGCGATTGCGAGGATCGTCGCCAACACCGTAGAGCTCTTCCTGAACCGCAGCATAAACAGGCTCAACGACATATCCCACAGTGAAAATATTGATCTGACGGACGGCGATTGGGCGCCAGAGCGGCGAACTCTCGATACGGTGTTCAGGTATTCACTTTTCACGGAAGGGGTATTCCTGCTTGATAAACACGGAAACAAACTATTGACGTACCCGCCGCACATCGACTTTTTTTCGAACCTCTCCTACGTCACCCAAGTTAACGAGGTCCTCCAGCACGGCAAACCCGTGATATCCGATATCTACACCGTGGAGCCGATCAAGAAGAAGGTGATCTTCATAATGACCCCGCTGAAAGCGCGTGACGGCGCCATTGTCGGCATCGCAGGAGGACTGCTGAGCCCCTCTGACGATTTCTTTCAGAAGCTGTTGAAGAGCGCGAAGACGGAACAAAACAGTTACGCGGAGATGATCGACTCGAAGGAAGTGGTGGTGGCCTGTGACAACCCATCGCGCGTGCTCCAACATCACGATCATGACTCGACGCTGGGCGCCATGATCAGGGAAGGCAGGAGCGGAATAATCGAGTGCAAACACGGATTTTCGCATCCCGATTCAACACAGAGGCAGACTGACCTTCTCGCCTTTGTACCGTTGCGCGTGGCTCCATGGGGCATCATTTTGGGAGAGTCGGAGGAGGATATCTTCGCACCTGCGATTGCATTGCAGAGAGAGTTCATCTTATTCGTGCTCGTCTTCCTGGGAACGTCGCTCGTCATAGCGATAACCATGAGCAGCAAGATGGTGAGGCCGCTGAAATCTCTCACCTCCTCGGCAAACAGGATAGCTTCGGGTGACCTTGCGACGCCTGTAGGGGATGTCGGCAGCGATGAGATCCTGACGCTGAGCAGGAGTTTCGACGACATGAGAGAGAGACTGGCCGAGTCTCTCGAGAAGATCAGAACCCAGAATGTGGAGCTCGAGAGCCGTGTCGCACAGAGGACCCGGCAGATCAGGCAGAGCAGGCAGCGGATCGAAGACCTTCTCAAAAAGATAATTTCATCGCAGGAGGACGAGCGGAGGAGGATAGCACGAGAGCTTCATGATACAATACTCCAGGATATCTCCGCCTTCCTCATCAAGCTCGAGATATGCCGGCTGCATCCTGAGCGCGTTTCTGTTGAGACTATCGATGAAATGAGAGGCATCGCAACGGACACCATTGACAGCATTCATGCTGTCATCACGGACCTGAGACCCACGCTCATTGACGACCTGGGGCTGAATGCCGCCATACGGTGGCTCCTGAACAGGCACCTCGCGGGTAGAGGCATCGCCTGTCGTTTTGAGGTGCCGACCTCATTTGCTAGGAGGCTCTCCCCGACGGTCGAAATCACGGTTTTCAGGATTCTTCAGGAGGCGATTGTGAATATTGCGCGCCATGCTAACGCAAAGAACGTATCCATTGTCCTGGCAGAAGAGGAGTCCTCTCTTCTGATCACGGTGGAGGATGATGGAGAGGGGTTCGACTTTCATGAGCTGATACGGGCACCCTCCGATAACGGGAGGGGGTTGGGAATCCTGGGAATGAAGGAGCGGGCTTCGCTTATCGAGGGGAGGCTGCAGATCATTTCGCTCCCCGGCAACGGTACAAGGATAAGCCTCGAGATTCCGCTTGAGGCAGAGGTGGGGCATGTCTAGGATTCGCGTCTTGATTGCTGATGACCACGCGTTGGTGAGGGAGGGCATCTCGGCTCTTCTCAAGTTCTATGACGACATCGAGGTAGTGGGGGAGGCATCCGACGGGATTGAGGCCATCGAGCGTGCCCGCGAAATAAAGCCCGAGGTCGTGCTTATGGACATAGGAATGCCCAGGTTGGGTGGTCTCGAGGCGACGGTTGAGCTGAGGAAGACCGAGCCCGATATCAAAATAATAGTACTAACGCAGTATGACGACAGGGAGTACATATCCCGTTTTCTGAAGGCGGGAGTTTCGGGATACCTTCTCAAAAAAGCCGTCGGCAACGAACTGGTGAATGCCATACGAGCAGTTCACAGGGGTGACTGCTATCTCTTCTCGTCGATAGCGTCCGAAGTAGTTGCAGGGTACATCGGAAAAGACAGGATACCCGCGGAAGAGGATTCCTACGAAAAGCTCACGGACAGGGAAAAGCAGGTGCTGAAATTGATCGCTGAGGGACACAGCCACAAGGAGATTGCAACCTGCCTCAACATCAGCGTCAAGACCGTCATCGCCCACCAGACAAACATCTCTGAAAAGCTCAACGTCCATTCCCGTACGGGGCTCGTCAAGTTTGCCATCTCGAAGGGCATCATCAAGTTAGAGACGTAAGCAATTGACGGCGCTCACGTCGCTGCGCCATTTCACGCATCTGTCCCATCCTTTTATCTGCAGAGCGGGAGCTTTAGATGGATGACATCCAGAAGTCATATATATAACAATGGCTTTTGTGAGACCATGCGATTCTAAGCACCAGGTGGTCAAATGACTGCGTGAAATCACTCAGGACCTGTGATTTCACCACTTCCGTCGGGTCCACTGCCAAAGACGAAACTCAAATAAACCCAAGTAGTTCAAATAGATATTCGGACTAATCCCATGTCAGTTTCGCGGAACACAAATTGCAGTATCTTACGGGGGTAGTGTAACGTGCGGCGAGGCTCCCTGATCTTCGCCTGGCGGAATGCGCGGTGAAAGTGCTCACTAGTAGGGCCGAAAGCTCATAGATACGCCGATCGAGGTGTGACTGTCGCCATGAGAAGAGTTCCCGATTGTGCCTGCCTCATGCTCCTGCCCCTGATGCTCGTGGCCGTTGTGCTCGTAGGCATGGATTGCCATGACCTGACGTTTCCGCAACCGCACTGCATTGTCTGTAAAGCCAAGAATACCTTTCCGGGTCCGGCCAAGAGAGTCATTTCGATAGAGGCTTCGCTTGCGTGCAGGTTGCCTCAAGATGCGCCTTATGTGTCCTGCAATAGTGTGCATGGTTGTGACCTGCCACTCCCGTCAGGAAGGCTGATCATATTACCTACCACTGACAGGTCTCCTCCCGTCTCGTCGTCGGCCGCTTCAGCAGACCTTGTCTGCCTCAGCTGATGGGGCTACTCGTCTTGAGATGTTTTTGGCAGTTCAGACCAAGGCGTGCGACCTGTTGCAACTCAGGCTTGGTCAACGGGGTGGAGTTTCAAGAGGGACATCCGGAGAACCGGCACTCCCGGTATGCCGGAGAGGGAAGGAGGGACGCAGAGATGACCGGAAGCAAAGGGAGATCCCGTGTCAGGAGGGGCTCCTTTGGTGACACGGTATCCAATGTTACGGAGAAAAGCACTGTGCTTACGAGGGGAGAGAAGGCGACTGCGGCTGTCCTTTCTTCGGCCTCGAGTGCGCTGATAGTATCCGTGAAGATTGCCGTGGCGGTCGTCACGGGCTCCGTTGCCGTCGCATCGCAATCGGTGTATTCAGTCGTCACGCTTGTGTCTGCGATGATCACCACGTTGTCACTTGTTTCATCTCGGAGTGAGAGGGAGGGTGATCTCCGCCCTGGCGGCGTGAAGATCAGGGATATCGTCGCAGTGGTCGAGGCGATCATCATACTTGTTGCATCGGCGTGGATCATCGTTCACGCCGTGAGGCATGCTCTGTCATCAGATTCCCTTGGTGACCTGCATTGGGGTGTTGCCGCGATGATAGTCTCGGTCGTGGCTAACGCGATGGCGTACCTTGTACTGACGAGGATAGGCAAGGAGGAAGATTCCGTCGGGTTGCTGGCCACTGCGGGACACAGCCGTGTTGACATGTACGGCTCCGCCGGGGTGGCGATCGCACTGGCGGCCATCTGGGCAGGACGTGGGACAGTTCCGGATGTCGATCTGAGATGGGTAGATTCGGTCGCCGCCATAGTGATTGCGGTGCTGAACATTGAGGCTGCGCTCGATCTCATTCTGAAATCAGGTGGCAATCTGCGCGGTGCAAGGTTCCGGTCCGAGGACGAGAAGAGGATCCGTTATGTGATCGCCCTCCATTGTCCCCAGGTGAGGGGGTTGCGCCACATGCGCACGAGGAGGGCAGGACCGTTTAGATTCATCGATTTTCATGTGATGGCCAATCCGCATCTCACGGCTGAGGATTTTCAGGCTTTGCGCAAGAAATTGTTTGACAGTGTGAAAACCCATTTCCTTCGCTCCAGCGTGACGGTACACGTCGAACCATGTGCTGCTGATTGCGAGGGAGTCTGCCTCAGTGAGTGTTTCTTCACAGAGGGGGGAATGTCGGCTGCTCACGGGCGGGAGCGCATCGGTCAGCCGTGTCGCGGCAGGGATAACACCTAGGCAGGACGTTAAGGCAGCCGGATCATTGATACGCTGATGTCAAGGGGAAAAAGCCCGAACGGGCGTTGACGAAATGCAGAAGAAGATCATACTTGCGATTATCGTGAACGCGATAGTCCTACTGCTGTCTATCGAGACGATAAATTACCTCACCGACCGCGAAGAAGACATTAACCGGTCCTTGGAGAACACGCTTGTCGTCGCCAGGATTGTCTCAAACTCGGTCGAGGTGTTCCTGAAGAACAATCTCAAGAGGCTCGAGGACCTTTCCGACTCCGCAAAGGTCAATCTTCGCGACGCCGACTGGACGGCGGAGAGGAGCATGCTCGAGACCATGTACAAGTATTCTCTCTTCACTGAAGGGGTCTTCCTCCTCGACGAACATGCAAACAGGGTCCTGACATACCCCCCCCATATCGAATTCCTGTCGAATCTATCTTACGTCACGTATGTGAACGATGTATTCAGATACGGGAAACCGGTGATATCCAACGTCTACACCATCGAGCCCATCAAAAAGAAGGTGATCTTCATGATGACTCCTCTGAAGGGGCAGGACGGCAGGATCACGGGAATCGCCGGCGGGATACTCAGCCCTACAGATGGGTTTCTCAATAAGCTGCTTGAGAGTGCCAAGATAAGGCAGCACAGCTACGTGGAGATCGTCGACTCCAACGAAATCGTCATAGCTTCAGACAACCCTAAGAGGGTTCTCGAACGGCACGACCACAGCCGGAGCCTCAGCAAGATGATCGCCGTAGGCAAGACGGGCATCGTGGAGTGCAGGCACGGGCTGACCCATGCCGGTGGGGCGGAAGGGCCGGCTGACCTCATGACGGTAGTGCCTCTGCAGCTTGCGCCGTGGGGGGTGATTGTAGGCGACACCATGAAGGACGTGTTTGCCCCCTCCAAAGCCCTCCAGAGGGAATTCCTCCTCTTCGTCCTCGTACTCGTATGTACGTCCGCCGTCATCTGGAGGATGATGAGCAAGCGCATAGTCAAACCTCTTCAGTCCCTGATGACCTCAACGGACAGGATTGCTTCCGGCGATCTCACGACACCTGTGGCAGAACAGGGCATCGACGAGATAGCGAAGCTCAGCAGGGGCTTCGACGGCATGCGGGAAAGGCTGGCAGAGTCTCTCGACCGGATCACGGCTCAGAACTCTGAACTGGAAAGCCGCGTTGCGATGAGAACCCAGGAGATATGCGAGAGCAGGCAGAAGATCGAACATCTCCTCAAGAGGGTCATCTCATCTCAGGAGGACGAGCAGAGAAGAATCGCACGAGATCTCCATGACATGGTGCTGCAGGATATATCGGCCCTCCTAATCAGACTGGAGATATGCAGGCTGGAACCTGATCGGGTCACAATCGACACGATAGATGATATGAGGGAAATCGTAACCAAGACGATTGATAATGTCCATACGGTCATCAAGGACCTGAGACCTTCGCTACTTGATGATCTCGGCATAGACGCTGCCATCAGGTGGCTGGTAAACAAGCACCTCACGAAGAGGGGGATTAACTGCTATTTCGATGCAGAATCCCCCATCAAGAGAAGGCTGCCTTCCACAGTCGAGGTCACCTTGTTCAGGATACTCCAGGAGGCGGTGATCAACATTGCGCGACATGCGAATGCGGAGAACGTGTTCGTCACCGTGGACGCCGGGGATGCGAGCCTCGTAATACTGGTGGAGGACGACGGTGAAGGATTTGACCCCCACGAAGTCATGAGGTTTCCCTCCGAGAACGGTAGGGGGCTAGGCATAATGGGAATGAAAGAGAGGGCTTCCCTCGTCAAAGGGCGTCTTCAGATTTTCTCGATGCCAGGTGAGGGGACGAGGCTCTGCGTACAGATTCCATTGAGACCGGAGGTAGGCTATGTCAAAGATACGTGTATTGATAGCAGATGATCACGCGCTTGTGAGGAAAGGGATCTGTGCGTATCTCGGGCTTTATAAAGATATCGAAGTCGTTGGTGAGGCATCGGACGGGATCGAGGCCATCGAGCGCACCCGCCAGACAAAGCCCGAGGTTGTCCTGATGGACATGAGAATGCCCAGGTTGGGTGGCCTCGAAGCAACGGTTGAACTGAGGAAGACCGAGCCTGGCATCAGGGTCATCGTCCTTTCTCAGCATGACGACAGGGAATATATTTCCAGGTTTTTGAAGGCGGGGGTCTCGGGTTACCTGCTCAAGAAATCAGTTGGCAACGAGCTGGTGAATGCCATACGGGCGGTTCACAGGGGCGATTGCTACCTCTTCTCATCGAGAGTGTCCGAGGTGGTTTCCGGGTATCTCGGCAGAGACAGGAAGGCGCAGGGAAGCGAGCCTTGCGAGGGGCTCATGGATGGCAAAGGTGCATACGCGGGCTAATCACCGAAGGACGAAGGAAGAGGGAAACCGCGGCGTGCTTTGGTTCAAGATTTCTATTCCTCTGGACGAACATCCCTGAGAATCTGAATGTCTATTTGCCACCCCGCCTCCCTTGAAAGACATCCTTAGAGAGTGTCAGCCAGATTGACATAGCAGGAAGACATGATGCTTGTCCGTTGTCTTCCCCACACAGCTCCTGTGTGCACGCCTCACCGGTGCCGGTGGAAAGTTCTGCGTGCGACTTGTGTATAATGATAGCAGCGGGGCACAAACTGCCCTGAGGCAAGGTCGCGGCGTATCTCTCTGGGAGCATGCTTCCCGTCTGCAGGCCTCGCCTCCCTGGCCGTTTGTCTCTCTAATGGGGGCTATGGAAGACACCGAGTTCAAGACTGTGCTGGAGCACATCACTGACGGTGTGCTTTTTATCGACCACGACGGTGCCGTAAGGCTCTACAACCGATCGCTCGCCGAGATGTTTTCCATTGATCACGATTTGCATGGAGTCCACATTTTCTCGCTTCCCAGAGGTTACCCTCTGAGGCAGGGGATCTTTAGAGCGGACCGAAACTTCGAGGGGCCGTATTGCTGGGAAAGGAAACAATGCATCGAGACCACCGATTGCCCCGAGCGGGGATCTAAGTGCTGCCGGTGCTGGATCTTCAGCCAGTACGGGTCAGCCCGTGAGGAAGCTGTATTG
>JBLMXV010000075.1:0-11956 GCA_050257935.1 Chloroflexota bacterium | reverse complement strand
CCGCTGGTCACTCGTCGACACCGTGACCGTCTGTTTCTGCGTCGACAGGACGCACCCCTCCAAGGCCGAAGCTAGAGCTTCTCCCCGCTCAAACCGCTCCTCGGGTCTCTTACGCAAGCACTTCATGACAACTTTGGCGAGCTCCTGCGGTATATCTGGATTCAGTTTGCTCGGGTCGGGCGGCTCGGATTCGACAATGGCATGGAAAATAGCCGCCAGGTTGTCACCAGTAAAAGGCCTCGTGCCTGTACAGATCTCATACAGGACAATACCGAGCGAGAAGAGGTCCGAGCGGCCGTCCACGGACTTGCCCATGATCTGTTCGGGAGACATGTAGGCCGGAGTGCCCAGGATCTCCCCGGCCTGGGTTTGCTGAGCGCCGGCAGCACCCCCGATGTGAGCGATACCGAAATCCGTCACTTTCACAGAGCGGTCAGCGATAAGCACGATGTTGCTCGGCTTGATGTCCCTGTGCACAATGCCCTTCCGATGGGCATGATCGAGCGTCAGGGCCACCTCCGCGCCGAGGCTTATTATCTCGCCGACGCTGAACCGCCGTCGCTCTATGACCTTGTTGAGAGATTCACCGTCTAGGAGTTCCATGGCGATGTATACCGTTCCGTGATCCTCCCCGACATCGTAAATTGTCACGATGTTGGGATGGGAGAGCCAGCCCATGGCCCTAGCCTCTTTTAGAAACCTCTGAACGAACCCTTCAGCCTCGACTCGGTCTTCCCTGAGCACCTTCAGGGCCACGTAACGGTCTATCTGCGGATCGTGGGCCTTGTACACAATCCCCATCGATCCCCTGCCAAGCTCTTCAATGACCTGATAACGTCCGTAGTTCATGAGCTTTCTGCCCTCATGGATTCATCCCGCTGCCCTCACCCAGGAACTCGCTGATTGTGTGGAGGGGCATCACGAAGCCTGTTGAGTCCGTCCCGCGGTAGCGGCCCTTGACTACGCCGACCAGTCTGCCCTCTCCGTCGAATACCGGACTCCCGCTGCTTCCTCCCGAGACCTCCATGTCAATCAGCCAGAAAGGCAGGCCGTCTGACTGCACAGATGGTTCCTCCACTAACCCCGAGACAATCCTGCCATGATCACCGAGCGGACACCCGACGGCGTACACCCGTTCTCCCCTGTCGGGCCTCATCCGCCCCCTTCCTGGATCGACAGCTGGTACATGTGCTGAGCCCAAGGTGATGAGAGACAGGTCCCGGTGGAAGTCTGCCCTGACGACACGGCCCGGGAACCGCTTGACTCCGTCGAGGCTCACAGAGACGAACTCCACGCCCTCGAGGTCATGAGCAGTCGAGAGTACCCGGTCGCCAGGCTCCGTGACGAACCCGCTGAACTGCACCCTCTTCCCGTTCCCCTGGGCCTCTATGCATACTATTGCTCCGACATGACGGAATACTGCTGCAGGCACACCACCGTAATTGCCGGTAACCTTCGTCAAAACAGCGCCCTTCCTGTACGCGTCGAGGTATGCACTGAGCTGTCTGACCCCCTTTTCTTCAGACCTCCCGTCCCTCGAGTATTGCACATCAAGTCTGCAGGCCAGGGGCGAATGGGGTTTCACCGCTACAGTCCAGCGCTCCCCGCCCCTGCGGGCCTCCAATGCCACGCCGGCATCGCGGGCAGACCGGGACAGCACAAACCCTGAATCCGTAAACCACCGACTTAGCACATGTTCTGCTTCCGCTACCGGGAAGGGGCACGACAGGGTCGCCGCGAGGCCCTGAAGAGGCAGCATCAAGAACAGCGCTAGGAGCCAAGGGAGCCGTGCACCATGTTTCACGCTCCCACCTCGCAGAGCACCACCGTGATGTTGTCAGCCCCCCCCGCATCCTTTGCCATGTCTATCAGTCGCCCGACTCTTTCCTCCAGAGAGAGAGGTTGTGAAAGGATCTCTTCAAGAATGCTGTCCTCCAGCATGTCCGTCAGCCCGTCGGAACAGAGCAGAAAGACATCACCCGGAAGAACCTTCCCTCTCACGAGATCCACGGCGAGCGTCTCGTTGATGCCTACAGCCCGCAATATGACATGTTTCATGGAGTGATTCCTCACATCGGCGGCGCTGATGATCCCCCTGTCGACATGGTCCTGCACCAGAGAGTGGTCGCGGGTGAGCTGTCTCAGTTGCCACTGTCTGAAGAGATAGGTTCGGCTGTCACCTACGTGGCCGACAACATAGTCGCTTCCCCGAAAGGCGAACATCTCGGCAGTGCAGCCCATCCCGCTGCTGAGCGGATTGCTCTGCACGAATTCCAGAATCCCCTCGTTGGCTACCCTGAAGGCCTCCTGGATCAGGGCCGTCGGGTCATTTGTCGGGTTTCGACTTCCTTTGCGAAAAACTTCCAGGGCAGACTCGACGAAGATGCGGCTCGCCACCTCTCCCGAGGCAGCCCCTCCCATGCCGTCTGCCACCGCGCAGAAGCCCAACTCAGGGCTCACAACGAAGCGGTCTTCGTTGTTGTATCGCCGGCGCCCGACATCTGTTGCTCCCCAAAACTGCATCTTATTCGAGCCCTCTACGTTGCATCATTCCGCGTTTCACCAGAACATGCTTTGGCCGTCGACTTCTTGACTCGCCATCTCTCTTTCGGCATAATTAAGTTCGTACCGATGAAGCACCCTCCTGTCATAACCGTGCAGCTTGTTCATATCAGCGGTCCTCTGAAAGGCCAGATCCAGGAGTTCAACGAAGACACCATAGTGATCGGCCGCCAGTCCACCTGCCAGGTTAGCTTTCCTCCCGACCTCGCGGTCGTCTCGCGGAAACATGCGTCGATCGTCAGGGACGGCAACCAGTTCAGGCTCAGCGACCACAGCACCAATGGCACCTTCGTGAACGGCAAGAGAATTACAGAAACGTTCCTGAAAGACGGCGACGTGCTCGCCTTCTCCGAGTCGGGACCCAAAGTCAGTTTCCTCACCCAGATGAAAGAGATCCCTGTGGAGGCTCTGGCCAGAGACCCTCATCCTCTGGACGTCCTCCAGGAGGCTCCCCGCGAAAGACCCAAACCGGAACCTGCTCCGCCCGTCATCGAAAAGCCCCGCGCAGCGGCTCCCGAGGTCGTCAAGCCCGCCCCGCCTGCCGTCGAGGTAATCAAGGCCCACTTCACGATACAATACGGACCCGTCATTCGCTCCTTCAAAGAAATGCCCGTTATCATCGGCACGAGTCCGAAGTGCCATTTCGTTCTCGATCATCCCGCCGTCTGCGAACAGCATGCCCAGGTCTTCTTCAGTGAGCAGAAGTACTGGCTCAAGGACCTCACCGGGCAGCACCTCCTCCGGATAAACCAACAGCCGATCGCTCTCCAAGCCGCCCTTTCGCCCAACGACGAGGTCGCAATGAGCCCCCAGGGGCCATTCTTCCGCTACCTCGGAGAAGGCAGGCTCGCAGAGTCGGAGCCTCCCGTTGCAGCGCAACCGCAGTTTCCCTCCGCGCACGTCACAAGAACGCCTGATAAACCGGAAGCCGGCGGCTTCGTGGCGAAGCTCAAGAAGATCATCAGTCCCGAGAAGAGCTGAGCCAGGCATCTCTGCACACTGCTCATCCTTTCTTCCAGAACTCATCTATGCTGTTTGGCAGATCCGAGGTCATCTGTCCCGTCGCCTCCTCCACGTTGTCCTGCATGTTAAGCGTGGTGTGCCTCACAGTCCTTGTCTTCGCGGAACCGATCAAACTCTTCGTTGCCATGTCGATGATCTTGACGGTTATCGTGGACGCATACTGGTCCATATACCTGCCCGCGAACCTCAGCGGCTCTGTAGCCACAGTATCCACCGTCACGTAAATGAGCACCTGGGCCTTCAGGGCAGGCAGCTCGAGTGCGTTTAGGGGAATACCATAGCGGCCATAGCGTTCAGCAACAGAGGCGACCTCTTCCACTCCAAGCATGGGCAATGCATGGGCGTGCAGCTTCCTGCCGATAGTGGCCTCAACAACAGCAGAAACGTCGGGCTCACCCCTGGCAACGATCAGCACTGTAGGGACGCTGCTGCGCTGCACAGGTTTCTGTCGGTCGTAGGAGGCGATGTCCGTTGCCCCCCGTGTCCCACCCGTGTCCCCGGCATCCCGGGGACGCGCCTTCTTCACACCGATGTCAACTGGGGCGATGGGAGCGGTCCGTGGCTGATCAGCCCGCTGAGGTATCGATGGAGCTGCGGTTTCTCCTGCAGGCGAGGTCGAGTCTGTCCCCCGGGCCTGGCTTCCGGTCCCGTCGATGGCTGGATATTGTGTCGGTTGTGCCACAGGAGCAGCCGGCGGTCTGACACCTTCGGTCGTGGGCGCTCCGGCTCCTTCCTGAACCTCCACGGGCTTTTGAGCCGCGACGAACTGCCTGTAAGCGTAAACACCGACCCCACCCGTTAGGAGAACCAGCAAGACAGCTATGATTATCGCGCTTCGTCTCCCTGCCACGGATGCCTTCCCGGCCGAGCCGAGAGCCGGGGCTATACCGCGCTCACGGGCTGTTGCTGCGGCTTCAGGTGCCGTACGGAGTTTCCTCACCCCTTCGAGAGCCTTCCTGAACTCGACCACGTTCTGGAACCGGTCTTCGGGTCTCTTCGCGATCGCCTTCAGTACTACCGCCTCGATCTCGGGCGAAAGTGCAGGGTTCACCTGCCTCGGCGGAACCGGCGGTTCGTGAACATGCTTGTAGATGACCGACGAAGGGGTCTCTCCCTCGAAAGGGACCCTGTTCGTGAGCAGCTGGTACAGGACAATTCCGAGCGAGTAAATATCGGTGCGGTGGTCGACGGGTTTGCCTTCGCCCTGCTCGGGTGACGTGTAGCTCACGGTGCCTATGTACACATCGGTGCGCGTCAGTTTCTTCGTTGCATCAAGGCTCTTGGCAAGGCCGAAATCGGCGATCTTGACGGTGCCATCCGCGGTCATTATCAGGTTGCTCGGCTTGATGTCCCGATGGATGATATTCTTCTTCCAGGCGCTCTCGAGACCGAGCGTCACCTGGATCACCAGGTCAATCGCCTCCGGTTCGGAGAACTGCAATCCCCTCTTGAGCTTCTGGGCCAGGTCCTCCCCATCGACGTACTCCATAGCAAAATAATTGATGCCTTCCGAAGTAACGCCCTTACTGTACATCTGGATTATGTTCGGATGGATCAGCGACGCAACTGCCTTCGCTTCCAGGTCGAACCTTTCGGCAAACTCCTCGACAGTGCTCAGTTCAACAGGGAGCACCTTTATCGCTACGTCCCGGTCAAGGGAAATCTGCCTGGCCTTGTAGACCTTCCCCATGCCTCCCTTTCCTATCTCAGCAGTTATCTCAAAATCCCCGAATCGTCTGCCGATCATGTCCTCTCCACCTCGTCTCCCTCATCCGTCGTACGAAAAGGGACCGCCTTGCATCGTGGGAAACCTCATGTATAGTGATTCGCTATACCAAACCTGCGCTCACTCGGTCCTGATGATGTTGCCTCTTTCAAAGCCTTTGCCCGAGAGCACCTTCGCTTTTGAGTATTTCTCCTTGACCTCGACGATCTCGATGCTGCCGATCTTCTTCTCCTCGGCGCCCAGTATCTCTCCCGTGACCGGGTCGGTCAACTCCTCCCCCACGGTATAAACACCGAATACAGTCCCGACGGTTGTGCCGGTTTCCTGCGAAGCTCCGACATAGATCTCACTCCCTGATGTCTTGATGATCCTTGCCTGGAAAGGCACATTCTTGAGCTTCGATGCGATGATTTCAACCGCGTTGTCAATGGCTGCCTGCGTGGCCTTACCGAGAGGTGTTTTGCTGAAGGCATCGGTGCCGAAAGCGACCCCGCTCTTGTACACGTCGAGACCTACGCCCCCTGACTCCGCCCTGCCCTCGACCCTCTGGGAATCGAGAACCTTGCCTGTCGTCGTGTCGATGAGTCGGATGATAAGCCCCACGTGGGCGTCCTCCTTCCTGCCGCCGAGCCTGAATCCCATGATCCCGATGCCGGCTCCGCCTCCGGAGGTCCTCTCCTCGAATTCCGTGACCGCACCCTTGATCAATATCTGCGCGCTGGTTAGCTTGCCGGTCTTTGCCGACTGTGACTTCTGCGCCCTGCCGCTCGCTGCCAGATCCTGCTCATCCAGGACGTCCTTGAGGGTCTGCCTCTCCAGTACGACAAACCGGCCGCTCCTGATAAGGGCATCCGTCAATTGATCGGCCATTCCGTTGTCAATGTGCCACTGGCCGTGATAGGAGCTCTTGTTATCGAAACGTGAGACGGCCACGATCTTCTTGAGCCCCGAGTCCTGCGCATAAGACAACACGGGCCCCACCATGAGGCAGAGAAACGCCAGAGCCGCCAACGGGCCTTTCATCAGAACACTCTCTCTCATTCCACACACCCCTTTCTTGCAGATTTCTGCAGCCGTGAATATCCTGTGCGGGCGATGACCGTAGATAGGCGTCAGCGTCCGGCTGACATTACCTGCCTCTCACTAGAACAGACTGAAAGCTTTGCCTCCACCCGATTATTGCATCACGCGTCGGTGACCGGATATATTCAACATGATTTCGTATTCACACTGCAAGAGTTCTGGGCAGCTCGATGACGACCGGAAGAGCCGCGCAGGCTTCCGGGTCCAACAGGAGTCTCCCGTCGTGATCAGAAACAATCTTGTGGGCGATGCTGAGAAAAAGGCTCAGTGCCCATGGTTTCCCCTGGAGCCCCTGAGCATAGGGGTCGCAGAGGCACTCCCTCCGTTTGACCTCTCCCAGACGGATCTCGACACCGCCTTCGCCGTCCTTGACTGCGATCCTGAAGTTCACCGTCCCGGGAGCACCTGCGGCTATCTCTCTGAAGACCATGAGAAGGGCCTTGTTCAGGAGGCTCGCGTCGACAGGAACCATAGGCCGTGACGTCTCCAGTGACACTACGGGCCGCAGGGCTCTGTCACCCAACTCCTCCTGATGATTCATGACCGCCTGCTGAATGAGGAGGTCGACCCTCTCGAGCCTTTTCTGGGGCGGCGGGGTCCTGACGAATTCGTCCACCTCCCTGAGAACCTGTTCGATGCGCTCGACCGACGCGATCACCGCCTGCAGTCTTTCGCTGGCCACGCTGTCGTTGACGGAACGTGCGACCCTTCTCACCAACCCACCCGCCACCATAATGGGGTTCCTGATCTCGTGGGCCATTGCCTGTGCAAGCCTGACGTAAGCTGCTTTGCGCTCCATCTCGATCAGTCTGCTCTCGGTCCTTCTGAGAGTTTCCACGGCACTCTCGTAGCGCCCTTTGAGTTCCGACCAGAGGCGTGCATTCTCTATGAGCGGGGCGATGATGGTCCCGATGCTGCTGAGCAACTCGAGGTCCGACTTCCCGTAGGCGCCGGGCACACCTCGGTCTAGGTAAAGCACCCCATAGATTTGCTCGTGATAGACAAGGGGGACGCAAAGCGCGGACCGAATCCTTAGGGCGATGACGCTCGCCTGCTCCTTGAGAGTGTAATCGCTCAAAGCGTCCTCGAGGAGGAAAGACTCTCCGCTCCCGTGCAGGCGGTTCAGGATGCTCCGGCTCACCGGTAGGCTCTTCAGGGTCTGATCCACGGCAAGCGGCGCCAGACTGCCATCTTCCCCGAAGAGGGCGAGATACCCCCGGTCCTGCCTGAAGAGATCCTTCAGCCGAATCAGTATCTTCTGTCCGAGTGCGCTCATGTCCTCGGTCTCTGGCAGCTCAGCGGCGATGTCGTAGATAAGCTTCAGGCGCTGCTCATCTGTAGCCGCCACAGGAACAGCCCCGAGGCTGTGGAGGATGACCGTGTCCTGCGAGATATCTTCAGGTTCGGTTTCAGCCCATGCCAGCTCGGTGCTGCCGAGCAATATCCTGTCCCGTGGTGTAACGGTTGTCCTCTTCATGATTCTTTGCCCATTGACAAAGACTCCGTTCACACTGTTCAGGTCCTCAATCCATATCTCGCCAGCGGTCTCTCCAATAAGAGCGTGGCGGTGGGATACGGATGGATCAGTAAACGACAGACGTGCCTCGGCGCCTCGGCCCACGACGCAGGGAAGCTCGACGGTGTGTTCCTTTCCAAGGGACATCTCACGAAGCACGATGAGTTTCTTCACGGGCTCTCTTCGTCAAGAACGTGACCGGGCAGCAGGAAGCCTCTCTCGATGAGCTGCCGGACAATCCTGCATGATTCTGAGATAAGCGCGTCTTTGTCGATGTCCCTGGAACTGGCCATGGCGGAGAGGATATCCCCGACAGGTCTGCGGCCGTCGCAGGAGGTCAGGAGGTCTGCAACGAAGCGGTCGATCTTCCCGGAGTATACGAGGCCTTTGCGAAAGCTGACCACCGTCTCCAGTTCCTGCCATCCTTCCGGCGAAGGTGCGTACTGCCGCTCAAGAACGATGTCGGGCGACGCCTGTAACGGCATGGCGAGCAGGGCCGCATCTTCAGGCACCGTCATGAGGAAATCCGTCAGCGCAAAGCCGCGCTCCACCGTGTCTCCGCAGGGACCGAGCATCTTGTCGGGACCGTCTTCGGCCCTGAACCAATTGGCGGCACCTTCCCTTCTGCGCATGGTGACCATTCCCAATCCCATTCCCTCGATCCCCTGCTCCTCGTAATAAGCCATCCACCTTTCAAATTCGGCGGCGGAGTCAGCATCCCCCTGCAGTTCCGTGCCGCGTATCCAGACAGTGGCGTACGTCTCGGCTCCGCCCGTTTGAGAACGCATCACCCAAACGTCGCAACCTATACCCTCGAACCATGGCCGCAGGGTTTCACGCCAGTCCTCGCCTCTCTTCTCGACCCAGTTGCAGATCATCTGGCAGTAGCCGCCTTCCCGCAGGAACCGTGGCACCTCCCGGAAGATCTTCCGGCAGATCTCGTCTCCCCTTATGCCGCTGTCCCGATAGATATAGCGCTGCCCCGGGGATATGACAAAGGGGGGATTCGACACCACGAGGTCAAAGGTCCTTCCCTCAACAGGCTCGAACAGATCTCCCTCCAGGCACGCAACATTGTCCAGCCCGTTGATCCGCGCGTTGAAAGAGGCCAGACTGATGGCACGGGGGTTCCGGTCCACGGCGACGACCTGCTTGCTGTGTGACGCGGCAAGAAGAGCTTGAAACCCGCACCCCGTCCCGAGGTCGAGTGTCGCAACCCCTTGCCGTCGTATCGTTATGTTGGCAAGCGTAATCGAACTGCTGCCCATACCCATCACATAGTCCGCACACCCCGCGCGAAGCCTGTCGAGACGGTCAAAGGCAAAAAAGAGATCGCCAAAGGGAACCAATTTGACAGCTGTTGCCACAGAAGACCCCTCAACACCGACGAGACCAGCATCGACCAGGCTCTCAACCTTGACAGGGTGAATAGCCTGCTGCGCAGCGGCGATATCCACGGGCACCTCTATGAGAAACAGGCGGATCAGCGTCTCCAGGGGCGTCCCCCCCCGCGTGCGCCGCAGGAGTATGCCCCGATCGCTGCCTCTGATCGCACCGATCTCGCTGATGCCCAATGCCGCGAGAACATCCTTGTCTCTGAATCCGGCCCGCTGGAACGCCTCCCGGAGACGCCGGTAATCGTCAGACGCCTGAAAGGAAAAAGACGGTTGGTCAGACAGATGCTGTCCCATCGGAAAGTTCTAAGGTCTTGACGACCGACGTGCTGCGGCCGAATTCGTCGAATGCCAAGTCATTCCGATCCTCCTAAAGGTATCACTGCCTCACATCCAGATGAACACTCTTCTTGCAAGGGAAAGAGCAGCGGCAGGTATGTCGCCCCCGTTCTTCATGTCCGCCGGCGACAACCTAGACCCGGCCTGCCCAGAACGCTTTTTCATAAACTATACCACAACGAGGACTGTATGGCCCCAAGAATACACGAGGCGCACATTGCGCGCATTATTGCGCATACTTCTTAAAACGATTCACGGATCATGCCATCTGAGTCAGGGTGGATGTGGGTGAGGATAGTCCAAGCGAAACCTCTGCCGTTACACAACGTGTTCCAGCATGAGGCATGAACACACACTGTTGCAGGATGCGGGACATCACAACTGAAATCCCATCGCTCCAGAAAGGACCCGGGTCGCCGTTGCCCCGAAAAGAGCATGAACAATCAGGGCTGGCGATAAGAGCACAAACGCCCTTGTCGGAAAGCGCGGCGATCTAGGAGGCAATTGGCCGAAGTCTAAGAGTAACAACCCCGGATTACAAGGGGTGGGCTACATCGATCCTATGAGTAAGACAGTTGAACTGCGAGACCAGGCAAAAGGAACCTATCGCAGGCCTGTGCCACCCCACACACCTCTGCCGCCGTCGCGGCAGTAGTCCTCGATCACCGCACACGCATTTCTAAACGTCCTTGAATCGATTCCTGGATACTTCGTCGCCGTCTCTCTGGCCACAGAGCACGTGCTCGCTTCGCCTTCCAATAGAAGCACTTCGAGTATAGAGATCTTGCTGATGGTGTCGAAAAAAAGGGAGCCGTTGTCGGCGGCATATTTCTTCCTTGCCACCTCGACCCTCTGTCTGTATTCTCCGAGCTTCCTTTGGAGCTTCCTGACAGCCTCAATGTCATCGGGCAGAGATATCACCGGATACTCGAAAATCAGTCGGTGATCGGCCTCTCCAAGCGGCCTGTCCAGTCTGTAACGCCTCCCCTCAACTGTCACTACTTCATAGAGAACTTCTCCCATCGCTTCTATCGCGATCAGCGAAGCCAATTTCAGGCTGAATCCCTCTTCGAACTCCTTGAACCTCCGCAACAAGTTCCCTACGCATGATCCCTGATTTGTGACCAGCCTGGCAGAACCAATCCATGGCACGCGGAAATAGACCATGCTTCTGCTGTCCTTCCTTACATAGTAGAAGGAAGGACACTCCTTCTCCTGGGTCCGGAAGCCGATCGCCAAATACCCCTCCGGGCACGTGCTCATGAATAGGGCAAGATCGGCATGTAACAGGCGGCGTTCCTTCACCGCAACGGCCGTACCGAACAGCAGGGAATCCCCAGAACTGCCCTCAAGAGGCATCAGCCTCTCGACGGGAAGGAATTCCTCGATGGACATCGCAAAGGATTTCTCAAATTCAGCCCGCAGTGCCGGCATATATGCATTGTCGTATTCCGCTGGTGTTCCTGAACAGGTTTCCATTCCGACGAGGGCCTCATGTCTCGTCAGATGGAACTGTGCACCAATCCTTTTCATGTGCTGCCTCACCGAAACGTAGCAGGGAACATTCGCTTTTCCCCTGCTACACTTATCGAGCAAAGATGTTCCTGCCTTTAGTCCTGTGTCGAGACGTGCGCGCAACACCATGGAGGGAGTTCTTGTGCGCGTGTTTGTGTCCCAGTCTGGAATAGGTTGTGAAATAAAGCAGAAGAACCGCTCGTATATCCTTTCGCCGCCTCCGCCCTGACTAGGATGGGTTGATTTGTGGATTGTGTGGGCTACGCCGAAACGGCTGCAGATAAGTACGGCGATTGAACAGTGCAAAATGGTCAAGATCATCACCTACGGGAGGTAGCACCAACCGCCGACTATGATCCTCTCGGCCACGAAGGGACGCACAAGTCTATGACCTCGTTCACTTTTGCTGCATCTGCTCCAGCTTCTTTTGCATCTCCTCAGCCGCCTTCCGGGCTTCTTCCGCCTGTTTCTGCATCTCCTCCGTCTGCTTCCGGAGCTTCTCCGCCTCGCCGGCCATCTTCCGGGCGGCGAACTGACCGCTGACATTCAGGACTATGAGGAGAAGGCCGATGATGCCGAAGACGAGCCATGCCTTTCCTGCAGGGATGTCGTGCACAAGTATGCTGGCGATGACTGTGAAATAGGTCACCAGCACCACGCTAATGACTACTCCGGCGTAAGGAATGATTCCCAGAATGGTCGTGACCGGCGTGAGCGCGGAAATGTACGCCGAACAGCGGTACGAGGTTTCAAAGGATTGCTGAGAACCCAGGAGCTTCCATATCCCATAGAGTATGG
>JBLMXV010000074.1:0-14169 GCA_050257935.1 Chloroflexota bacterium | reverse complement strand
GGCGCCATCTGGCCGCCCGTCATTCCATAGGTCCCGTTGTTGATGAAAATAACCGAGATGTTTTCTCCCCTGTTGGCAGCGTGGATTATCTCGGCGGTGCCGATCGCCGCCAGGTCACCGTCACCTTGGTAGGTGAAAACGATGTTGCCCGGAAGCATCCGTTTTATCCCGGTTGCGACGGCGGGGGGTCTGCCGTGGGCAGCCTCGATCACATCAAAGGAGAAGTAGTCATATGCGAAAACAGCGCAACCTACAGGTGCGATACCTATGGTCTTTCCCCGTAAGGAGAGGGCGTCGATCACCTCGGCAATCATCCTGTGGACAAGGCTATGCCCGCATCCGGCGCAGAACCTGAACGGCGCTGACTGAAGACTTTCGGGACGGCCGAACACCTTTCTCATCGCATCATTCTACCACATCCACTTGATGCGAGGGCTATCGCGGTGCTCAATTACCGTGCCAGTCAGATGGGGGAGGGCGCGGTGGTTGGAGCAAGGCGCAGCCGTCGTATGAGCGACGTCACTCTTCACTCATGCAGACGAGGAGCAGACCCTCGAGAATACCATAATCGCTCACCGTGACCTCATCTATGGCAAGACGTTCCATGAGGGCGAGCACCACGGCAATGCCGGCAACAATGATGTCGGCCCTTTCCGGCTCCATGCCTCTCACTTGACGCCTCTTCTCGAGAGGCAGCGCTCTGAGCGTCTCGAAAATCTTTCGAACCCTTCCAACCGGAAGCCGGTGCATGTGCAGACGGTCGCCGTCATAGCGTTCCATCTGCATATCAATCGCCGCAACGGTAGTTGCCGTCCCTCCTGTGGCGACCAGCAAGGGCAGGTCAGGCCACGAAACTGTCCGTGGTCTGAGGTTCTGCACGAGGGACGAGGATTCAACGTGCTGAATAATAGACTCCATCATTGAAGCTATCTCATCCTCGTGGGGAGGATCATGGCGGAGAAACTCCTCGTGCAGCTTCAACGCCCCCAGAGCGAGACTTCCCTTCCGGATCTCGTCTGCACAGACAATCCACTCGGTGCTCCCACCCCCAACGTCGAGAATGAGTTCCGTCCTGGCCCCTGCTGACACCTCGTCCGGCAGGCTGCTCCGGATGCCCCGTAGCGTCAGCTCCGCCTCTTCCTCCCCTGAGATGACACGGATTGTGATCCCCGTCTTCTCCTGAACGGCGATCAGAAAATCCCTGCTGTTCCCTGCTTCCCTTAACGCACTTGTCCCAACGGCAGCGATCCGTCTCGTCCCATGGCTTTCACACAGTTCTTTAAAGGAATGCAGCGTCTCGATAGATTTCGCAACACTTTCACTGCTGAGCCGGGAAGTCAGCCTGAGATCCCGGCCGAGGCGGGTTGTGGATCGTGCCGACACGAGCCGGACAACACGACCATTTTCGGCGGGATAGCCGATCAGAAGTCTGAGGGTATTGGTGCCTACGTCGATTGCTGCTGCCAGTCGGGGGCTTGTTTCATTCGGCGTCATACAGGACAGCGACTATTCCGGGCACCGCCTGATCGGCGGGGACTTTCGTGACCTCGCCCCCCCGTCTCTTCTTGACCTCGATTTTCCCTTCCCTCAGGCCCTTTTCCCCGATTATGACATGCACCGGTATGCCGAGCAGATCAGCGTCCTTCAGTTTCACACCCGGTCTGAGGTCCCTGTCGTCCAGGAGGACTTCAATGTTCCCGTCGGAGGCACTGTTGTAGATCTCTGAGAGCTGGGTATAGAGGTGTTCAGCCGTCTCGACGGTCACCTTGTCGCCCATGTGAAGAGGGATTATCTGGATGTCGAAGGGAGCTATGTTCTTGGGCCATATGATGCCGTCCTTGTCGTAGCTCTGCTCGATCGCCGCAGCAGCCACGCGGGCAGTGCCGATACCGTAGCTCCCCATGACCAGTGGCTTCTCCTTGCCGTCCCTGTCGAGATACTTCGCCTTAAGCGGTTCAGAGTATTTGGTGCCCAGCTTGAAGATATTTCCGATTTCAATGACTTTCTCTATATTAAGTGAGGTGCCGCATTTGGAACAGAGGTCGCCCTCCCGTGCAGCGTGCAGATCATGCCACTGGGCTTTGAAATCAATCGCGGGCCTTATGCCTTTTCTGTGATAATCCGCTTTATTGGCCCCGGTGACATAAGTTCCGTTCCTGATGCACAGGTCCGCAAACAGAGGCAGACTGTGGCCGGAGGGCCCTATGAAGCCTGCCTCTACGCCAAGGATCGAGCTCACCTCTTCCTTCTCAGCGACCCTGAAAGGACCGATCAGTCTCGCGAGTTTCTTCTCATGGAGTTCCTGGTCCCCTCTCAATGCCACGAGGGTAGGGCCGGATGACGACACGACAACCAAGGTCTTGATAAACCGCGAGGGATCCAGACCGAGGAATTGAGAGACCTCCTGAACGGTCCGCTTCTCCGGGGTATGGACATCCTCGGAATGCAACTCCTCACCTGACGCAGGTCTTGACACGGTGAGGGCTATCTCGACGTTTGCGATGTAACCGCAACGCTCACAGCGCACGATTTCATCCTCACCCGCTTCACTGGGTGCCATGAACTCATGCGAGAGTCCGCCGCCCATCATCCCCGGGTCCGACTCGACCTGGTAAAACTTCAGTCCGCACCTCGTGAATATCCGGTGGTAGGCCTCTGCATGAAGTCTGTAGTTAGTTTCCAGGCCGTCTTCATTGAGATCAAAGCTGTAGCTGTCCTTCATGACGAATTCTCGGGTCCTGAGAACCCCGCCCCTTGGTCGGGCTTCATCTCTCAGTTTGGTCTGGATCTGATACCAGACCTGAGGGAGTTCCCGGTATGAACGTATCTCCCGCGAGGCGAGCCACGTCATGATCTCCTCATGGGTCATGCCGAGGCACATGTCACGTCCGAATCTGTCCTTGAGGCGGAACATCTCTTCCTTGATGTCGGACCACCGGCCGGTCTGTTGCCAGATCTCGGCAGGGTGGAGAATCGGCATCGTAATCTCTTGGGCAGCAATTGCTTCCATCTCACTTTTTAGAATCAGGTTGATCTTATTCAGAACACGCCAGCCAAGAGGCAGGAAGACGAAGAGCCCTGCGGCCAGCTGCCGCACATATCCCGCGCGGAGCATAAGCCTGTGGGATACTGCGGTGGCCTCTGAGGGATCCTCACGCATGGTAGGTATGAACATGTTCGAGAACCTCATTAAAGTGCCTCCCTGCAGCTAACCGGGCCTAAACCGCAATCTAACAGCATGGGTGACTATATCACGGTCGCCGGCCAAAAGACAAACAGCCTCGAACCGCGTGTCAGAGCCCGTTGGGAACAAAAAAGACCTCGTCGCCGTGTGCTTGTCCGACGGCTTACCACTACCGCCGAGCTCCACGCTGCCATTCCCCGTGCGCCACCTCGAATTATTCGAGCACTTGCGGCACCAACAGGCCAGATAGGGGTGACGGTCTGTGTCTGCGCCTCAGCCGGAAAAGGATCAGAAGGTGTGCTGCGATTAGCAGAGCAATCAAGGTGACTATCGGGGGAGGGAAAATCCGCGAACACCAACACCTAAATACCCGCGGGGCATTTGCAGGTACGGCTATATTTTTACATAATATATCTTATCGGTCTTTTATTACTACACACCTCGTGTTGGTAACCTGTTACAAATTGAGTTAAGAAAGCCTCTCAGCTAAAAGCCATGACGATGCTTACTGCAGGTGTACAACTTCTAGGCAGGGAAAATAACCTGATTACTGAGTAAGTTTCGCTCTCGTTGCAGGGGTTCCGAACGCCGCTCCTCCGGCCTCGCCCGTAATCTCAACGTCGACAAGCATCCCCACGCTGAGATCCCGACCGGGCCCAAGCAGGACCTTGATATAATTGTTCGAGGTGCCTGCAAATCCATACCTCCCAGCCTTCTCGACCACGACGTCGACGATCCTCCCCTGATATCGCTGGATGTAGGAGCTCCTCTTCCGTGCGGAGAGTTCTCTCAGCAGGGAGAGTCGGCTCGTCTTGTCGGCCACCGTCACCTGCCCGTCCAGCAGGGCGGCATGAGTGCCTGGCCTGGCCGAATACGAAAACGCGTGGAGATACATGAGGGGGAGTTCTTCAAGCAGGCTGAGTGTGTGAGAAAATTCCCCGTCTCCTTCACCAGGGAAGCCTGCAATAACGTCTGTACCCAGGGCCATCTCGGGAAATTTCTCAAGTATCGCCTCCGATATTCGGCGGAATTCGCCCACGTTATATGGTCGATTCATCGATTTCAATATGTTATCGTCTCCGCTCTGAAGCGGGACATGGAGGTGTTTGCAGATTCGAGTATCACTTAAGAGATCCAGCAATTCCTCATCTACCTCCTTCGGTTCGAGTGAACTGAGTCTGATGCGCGGAATGGTGCACTGCTTCAGCAGCCGAGTGAGGAGGAAGACCAGATTGACCGGTGGCGTGAGGTCGATTCCGTACATGCCGAGATGTGTGCCGCTCAGTACGATCTCCCTTGAACCCATCTCTTCGCACTCCATCACCTCTGCCATCACTTCCTCCAAAGCCACGCTACGCGAGTGCCCCCTCACGCGAGGCACGATGCAGTAACTGCATGCCTGATTGCAGCCCTCCTGCACCTTTATGATGTGCCTTGTTCTAAAGCCCGCGCGGCGTTCAGTGGATGCCGAAGAGTGAGACAGCCCCAACATTTTGATAATCTCACCCTTCTCGCTATTCCTGACAATCTGCAATCCGTCACGGGGATGCGCCTTTTCCATATCGACGTGATGGAGATCGGCATAACAGCCGGTAGCGACCGTTCTGACCCCTGTGTTGATGGCGCGCATGATGAGCCTTCTTGAGTCAGCGTCCGCCTTTGAAGTGACGCTGCAGGTGTTCACTATACAGAGGTCCGGTGAGTCAGAGAGCTGAACAACCTCATGCCCCTCGGCAGTTAACCTGCATTGGAGTGCGAGGCTTTCGGCTTGATTGGTCCGGCAACCTACAGTGATAACAGCGACTTTCACAGGTTCGGGACGCCGAAGAGGGAATGTCTATTGGCACGGAGAATCGTGACGGCAACCAGGGAGCCTGCGACTATCCGGTCTGTGCGCGGGACGTTCACGATCTTGTTTGTCCTCGTGCGACCGCTCAACTGGCCGTCGCGGGACTCCGCAGGTCCCTCGATGAGAACCTCCTGAACGGTGTTCTCCAAAGACTTGTTGTTCCTTTCGGTCATCTCGTCCTGGACCGCGAGTATCTCTGCCAGCCGACCACCCTTGACGGATTCCGGCAGCCCGCCGGTCATCGTCGCTGCCGCCGTACCGGGCCGCGGAGAAAATTTGAAGGCGAATACGCCGTCGAACCCGATTTCCCTGAGCGCCCGCACGGTTGCCGCATGATCTTCAGGCGTCTCTTCAGGAAATCCTGCTATTATGTCTGATGTAATTGAGATATTTGGAATTCTATTTCTCAGGAGCGCTACCTTTTCGGCGTACTCTTCATATGTATAACCCCTATTCATCAGCCCGAGCACCCTCGACGACCCTGACTGGAGCGGCAGATGGATGTGCTCACACACGCTCTCCGTGTCTGCCATTACCTCAATGAGATCCGGTGAAAGGTCTTTCGGATGGGAGGTGACGAACCGTACACGGGAGATTCCCTCGACAGTGCCGACAGCGCGGAGCAGACGGGGGAAGTCCATGTCACTGTTATATGAATTGACGTTTTGACCAAGCAAGGTCACTTCCGGATACCCTTGTCCGACAAGCACCGAGACCTCATTCACAATCTGCGCGCTCGGCCTGCTCCGTTCCCTGCCGCGCGTGTACGGGACGACGCAATAACTGCAGTAGTTGTTGCACCCGTACATGATGGTGACCCATGCTCTCACTCCCTCTTTTCGGGAGACCGGGAGTTCCGTCTCCGCGAGCAGGTCGTTCTCACCTGTGGCGACCATCCGCGGCGCCCTGCCCTCAAGGCCTCGCAGCACATGGAGGTTCTGCGGCCCGACAACGAGGTCCACGTAAGGAGCCCTTTCAATGAGGTCTCGGCCTCTCTGCTGGGCGACGCAACCGGCCACTGCGACCTTCAGTGAAGGGTTAATCCTCTTCAGGACCCTCATCTTCCCCAGTTCGCTCAGGAACTTCTCTTCGGCTTTTCGGCGGATACTGCAGGTGTTGAATATCACCACGTCTGCCTCACGGGGGTCTGCCGTGGGTGAAAAGCCGTCGGCCTCGAGTATTCCCGCCATCTTTTCAGAGTCATGGACATTCATTTGGCAGCCCCACGTGGCGATGTGGTACTTTTTCGTGCTTTCACGCATCGTATCGAATCTCCGATCTCTTAAAGCCCCTTCTCACGGTCCGCAACAGTCAGCACAGGCGACCGCCTGTCAGGCGACTGCGCCAAGTCAAGTGGAGCCCTGCCCTGCGGTGCAACCGAAGCAATGGTCGCCCACCGCGATCTCCCGCTTCGCCAGCCCACTGTGGTCGAAGTCGGCGATGGAAGAAGGACAATCACTGTGAAGCGGAAGCCCCAGGATCTGATTGAAGTCGCAATCATGGAGGGCGCCGTCCCAACGAACGCTGACCAGGTGCCTGCACATGACATTCGACAGGGTGGCCGGGTTGAAGGCATCCGCGAGTTTCCGCATGTAGCCTGTGAAATTGCCCGACCTGACAAGGAAGTCCCTGAACCGGCCTATCGGCATGTTTGTGAATGTATACAGAGCATCAAATGCAATACCATACCGATCTCCCAACTCTCTCCGGTACTCCTGCTCCAGGACCCGCTGCGTGGGAGGGAGGAACGCACCCTGGGGATTGAAAACGAGACCGAGCTTCAATGAGCCGGTTCCCGAGCCGTACCCGAGTTCGTTCAGCTTCCTGAGCGCCTCGATGCTCCTCAAAAACGCTCCTTGCCCGCGAACACGGTCGACAGGCTCGGGGGTGTAGTGGGGGAGTGACGCCACGACCTCGACGGAATGGCTTCCGAAAAACTCCGGCAGGTCTTTCATCCCAGTCTCGGTGAGGACAGTTAGGTTCGACCTCACGATCACATGGGCACCGAGCCCCCTCGCCTCTCCGACGAGGTTGCGGAACTCGGAATGTAATTCCGGTGCACCTCCCGTCAGATCGAGAACTCGCACCCCGTTCTCCCTGAGCGCCTTCTTGACCTCTTTCAGCGTCGCTCCGCCCATTTCCTCTATTCTCCCCGGCCCCGCCTGAACATGACAGTGCTTGCAACTCATGTTGCAACGGTATCCGAGGTTGACCTGGAGCGTGCCAACGTCGATCGCCCTGAGAGGTGAAAGCCCACAGGATGAAAGAACGGCCCTGAAGTCCACGCGGCTACCCGTCGGCGTCCCTGCCCATCAGAGAGAGAGCTTTTCGACGACGTTCCGTGCCTGAACAGCATGGATGAGTGCCGCCCCTCCCCTGATCGCAGACGAAACGTGCACCGCTTCGGTGATGTGATCCATGGTCAACCCTTCTTCGAGGCATGTCCTTGTATACGCATCGATGCAGTACGGACACTGGATGACGTGCGCAACAGCAACACCGATGAGTGCCTTCTCCCGCTTCGAGACTACCCCCGGCTCAAGCGCCGCCGAATACCATTCCATGAACTTCTTGAACAGATCGGGCCTGCAGACGCCAACGTCACCGAACCTATCCAGGTCTTCGTGTCTGTAATAACTATCCATAATCGGTAAACCTCCATCGACAGAAACGACAGGTCAAGCAACCGAGATACTGTTTATTTAAACAGAAAAAAAGCCATTCCCTCAAGAAGGTTGCATGCAGCCGGTCGCTGCCAGGTCCCCCGTCACGTCTCCCAAAGTAGTGTAGAATGTACTGGTAACCCGACAGTTCACGCAGAAAAATGGCTACGGAGGTGTCCTATGCAGGTTGGCATGATCGGTCTCGGAAGGATGGGCATGAACATGACGAGGCGGCTGCTTCGAGGAGGGCATAATGTAATCGCGTACAACAGGACGCCCGACAAGGTGAAAGATATTGCAAGGCAGGGCGCGAAAGGCGCCTATTCACTCGAGCAACTTACCGGGATGTTGACCCCCCCAAGGGTTCTCTGGCTTATGGTGCCGGCGGGTAAGCCTGTCGATGACATGATCGATTCTCTCAAGGGTCTTGTTACGAGGGGTGACATCATTGTCGATGGCGGCAACAGCTTCTATAAGGATGACCTGCGCCGGGAGCAGGACCTCAAACCTCTCGGCATCCGCTATGCGGACGTAGGGGTGAGCGGAGGCATCTGGGGGCTTAAAGTCGGGTACTGTTTGATGATGGGCGGCGACAGGAAGGTTTACAAGAAGCTGGAGCCTCTCTTCAAGACGCTCGCGCCCGAAAAGGGTTACCTGTATTGCGGGCCCCCCGGGTCCGGCCACTTCGTAAAAATGGTGCACAACGGCATCGAGTACGGCATGATGGCTGCGTACAGCGAGGGGTTTGCACTGCTCAATGCTTCGCCTTACGCAGAAGGTCTCGATCTTGACAAGGTGGCCGACCTCTGGAATCAGGGAAGCGTTGTGAGGTCGTGGCTCCTCGAGCTTACGTCATCGGCACTCAAGAAGGACAAGAACCTCGCATCGCTTGAGCCCTATGTCGAGGATTCGGGGGAGGGGCGATGGACTGTACAGCAGGGCATCGAGACAGGGGTCCCCGTCCCCGTCATCGCCCAGTCCCTGTTCCAGAGGTTCCGTTCCCGCCAGAGCAATTCCTTTGCCGACAGGCTCATCGCCGCCCTCAGAAACGAGTTCGGCGGTCACGCCGTCAAGAAGCGCACGCCGCGTAAGGGTGACTGACATGGATGATGCGGCGCACAGAACCGCTGTTGAACATGTGAGGGGTGCACGCTACCACATCACCGGCTCGTGCGAGATAGAAATTCCCGGACCATCGTGCCTTGTCATCTTCGGCGCCTCCGGTGACCTGAGCAAGAGAAAGATCTTCCCCGCGCTTTATCATTTGAGGAAGACCGGTCTCTTGCCCGAAGACTTCTGTGTCGTCGGCGCGGCTAGAACGGAGATGAACGATCAGGGGTTCCGTCAGCTCATGGAGGAATCGGTCAAGAGAGCCCTCCGCGGGGACTTCGACGAGGAAGTCTGGGCAGCATTTGCGAGGGGGATCTATTATGTCATCCTCGACTATGCGGTCCCTGACGCTTACTCTGTTCTTAAAGAAAAGATAGTCCCACTCGAGGAGCGGCACGCCACCCAAGGCAACAGGATTTTCTACCTCGCTGTGCCGCCCACGGCGTACGAGGAGATCTCTACGAACCTCGGGACTGCCGGCCTTGCCGAGGAGTCTCCCGGCTATTCGCATGTGGTCATCGAGAAGCCCTTCGGCAGAGACCTTGACTCTGCGCGCCAGCTGAACAGCGCTCTCAGGAAATTTTTCAGGGAGCACCAGATCTACCGGATGGACCACTATCTGGCTAAGGAGACGGTTCAGAACATCCTCATGTTCAGATTTGCCAACTCCATCTTCGAGCCGCTCTGGAACAGGAGGTACGTCGACCACGTGCAGATAACCGTTTCCGAGACGCTCGGTGTCGAACATCGGGCAGGATACTATGAAAAGGCCGGCGTCATCCGCGACATGTTTCAGAACCATATATTTCAGCTCCTTGCACTCACGGCCATGGAGCCCCCTGCGGCATTCGACACCGAGCGGGTGAGGGACGAACGGGCGAAGGTCTTCCACTCCATCAGACCCTTCCCGTCCGATCCTGCTGACGGATCGTTCGTCGCTGGTCAGTACACCGAAGGCTCGATCGACGGCGGGCAGGTGCCCGCCTACAGGCAGGAACCGGGGGTGGCAGCTGATTCCCGCACACCGACATTTGCCGCTATGAAGATCCTGATAGACAACTGGAGGTGGAACGGGGTGCCCTTCTACCTTCGCTCGGGCAAAAGACTATCACAGTCCAAGGCTGAGATTTCGATCCACTACAGGCCTGTGCCGCATCTCATGTTTGCGCAGACGATCGGCGGGCCCATAGAGCCGAACACTCTGGTCCTGCGGGTGCAGCCCGACGAAGGCATCGGCCTCGTCTTTCAGGCGAAAGTCCCGGGCTCCAGGGTCTGCATGATGCCGGTGGTGATGAACTTCTCATACCAGCAAGGCTTTGCCCTCGAGGCCTATGAGCGTGTGCTCCTTGACTGCATGCAGGGAGACCAGATGCTCTTCCTGAGGGAGGACACGGTGACGGCGACCTGGGCGCTCCTCACTCCGCTGCTGGAGAGGATTGAGACGGTCAGATCGGATGTTCCGCTCGCCATGTACGCCGCCGGCTCATCTGGCCCCGCTGAGGCTGCAGCAATGCTGGAGAGAGACGGTCGTGCCTGGACAGTTCTCTGAAAGAGCGAACGGCACTCACCGCTTACTCACGCAGGACTTTTTTCGACATCCTGTAGAGAGGACATGATCATGTCGATTCTCTCCAGTTGCTGCCTCGCTGATTCCACATTCCTTTGGAATTGCGCGTTATAGGCGAGGCTTACCTTGTCATGCAGCACTTCGGAAAGACCGCTCACATCATTGGAGAGACTCGATAGTTTCTTTCCTGACGAGAGCCTTTCAGCCGCCTCGGTCAGCCTTCGGGACGTCGCCCTGAAATACACGGCGAGCTGATCAAACAAGGAGGTAGGTACTCAGCAACGATGCCGTTGTGCCTGAGAGCGCCTCACGGCGGCCCTGCAGTTCGACGAGCAGGTTCTCGTCGAAAGTACTGGTGTCAGATGCAGCCCGCGCCATGGGGCCCGTTGTATTTGTTCCGTCAAGCAGGAGCTCACGGTCTCCTGCGGGCATGAGTTCTGCACTTAAGGCATGTGTTCTCGTACCGTCGACGAGGTTCCTCATGCCCACTGTCACTCTGACAGCGCCGCTTTCGTCTTCGTATTGCTCGAACTCGACGAGCTGGGAGAGATCCTGCAGAAGGCTCTCACGCTGGTCCCTGAGATCGTTTGCGCTCCCTTGTCCGGAAGCCGCTTCGAACTGGGCGATCCTGCCGTTGAGCACAGCGATCTGAGAAGCGAGGGCGTTCACCCTGACCGTGTATCTGCTCGATCGTATCGGCGAGCCCCTGCTCTATCTTTTTTGCAGCGATGGAGAGTACAGGGGCTTTCTCGAGGAGTACGCGCCGCTCGGCCTCGCCGGACGGGTTGAGGGTCACGTCGTGCCATGCGCTGACGAAATCGTTCAAAGCAGAGGAAAGCCCTACACCCTTGCCTCGTTGAGCACTTCCCGCACCCGGGAGAAGGCATCGTCAAGTGCATGCGACCTGCCGTTGCTCTGGTACTGCCTGAGCAGCTTGCCCCTGTATGAACCTGTCGTGGGGTCTTCTTATATTCGCAATCGATACTTCGCTGCACGCCGTATTACTTCCGAGGGTTACAGGAATTGCCACCTGCAGGATCACCTCTTGCCTCGTGAACCCAGGCGTATTCACATTCGCAATGTTGTGATTGGTCGTGGCGAGCGCAACCTGGCTCGCATAGATCGAGGACGTTGCTTATCGAAAGAAGACTGAGGAGCGAGACTCACGCCTCCTTCGAGATGAGTTGCGCGCCCCTCTCGCTTTCGTCTCCGACACCCAACGAGGAAAGCAGACCTATGGCATTCTTCGCAAATGAGAGGGACCTCTCAGCGAGTATCCTGTTGTACTCGTTCAACTCGCAGACGCTCTGGAGCATTGCAGCGAGGCGGAGACGCAGAGCGTGAAATTCCTCATCCGCCGATGCCTCGGCGATACCACTGAGACAAATCTCATCTGCAATTCCCTGCTCTTGGGAATACTTCTTCGTGAGCCTCACCCTTTCGTTCTCCAGCAGTGAGAGGCGCATGATGACCGTGTCCTTCTCCTTCGAGAGCTCTTCGACCTGCAACGCATCGAGGCTGAGCAGAGAGCTCCGCTCTCTCTGGAGCAGACCGAGTAAGAGGTTATACCCTTTCATCTGCTCCACGAGTACGGATTTAAGACATCCGAGCGTCGTCATCATTCGCCCAGCATCTTCTCTGCGATCTTTCGTGCATCTATGCTGTAAGTCCCTGCCTGAATCTGGTCCTTTAAGGCTTTCACCTTGTCCTCGCGTACTTCCGGTAGCTCATTGATGGCAGCCTTCAGGCGCATAATCTCCTTCGCCTTCTGCGAGATATCTATCCTGTCCATCGGCTGGGCCTTCCCTTTCGGGGCGATCTCTTCCTTCCCCTCCTGCCGTGCAATCTTCTGGGGGCCCTGTCCTATGTTCTGATGTTCCGGTGGTTTGTTGCCGTTGACCTTCATAGAGCCCTCCTCCCCGCATCTTTGTTCCCTATCTTCTTATCGTAACGGGAGCCGACTTCTTTAGTCCACGTCCCGAAGCTGCAACCCTTCCGCCATCAACGTCCGACTCTGAGGGCGTTCATCTCCGCCCCCACTCATCATGACGACTGGTTTCACAGCGCTGCTAACCGCTTGCCATGAACTGAATGGGATCAACAGGTTCACCGCCGCGAACCTCCTCGACATGGTAAGATTTGCCTTACTCTCTCGCAGAGTTGAGGTTGAGGATCAGTTCCACTTCCCCCGCCGGCCTGTCAAGGATCGCGGCAATTTCGTCAATCTTCAGTCCGCGATTATAGAGGGTGACGATTTCATTGAGACGGATGTCATCGCCCAGGGGTATCCTCTTTTCCTCAGACCGTTTGAGGAGCATCTCAAAGCGGCATATCTTTTCGTCGATTGACGACTCAAGGCTTCGGAGCGTTTCGAGCTTCTGTTCGATGCGGCTGACGAGCATGTCGGCGATCTCTCTTGCTTCGGAGAGTTGCGGATCCAGGAGGTGCTTGCCGCTTCTTCTGACTGCAACCGATTCGAGCATCTTCAGGAACATGCTACACCCTTAAGTCAACCTTCCCCTTTTTCTTGTCGCCCTTCTTGGCCTGCTGGTTCGGCCTCTTGTGCTGCGGCGTGACGGACTGATCCTCGCGCAACACCTTGCGGACCTCCAGCACCCTTCTAATCGGTTCAAGTGACATCACTGCTCCATATAGAATGTTCTCTCCCGCACATAGGCGTCCTTGAACAGAGACTCTAGCACGTCTAACCGCTCACTCGTGAGGCCGAGCACGGTCATCAACCTTTCCTCACCGAGATCAAGGTGTCCCATAGGGCCCCGGTAGCCGATACCCAATCTCACGCAGATTGCGTCCGCAAGGGCGACAACCTCGCAGAGAGTCCTCTCTTCTGCATCCCATCCCTCTGAGCACTCTGACGAGGAGACGAGGTGATGTCGCCGAATCGCCTCGCGGAGGCACTTGGGAAAGCCCCATTTCTCAGCAAAAAGGGCTCCTGCCTCGGCATGGGTGAACCCGAAGAAATCCTGCTCCAATGAAAGAAATTGCACCCTCTGCTCCCACACGGTCTTTGTCAGGATGCTAAACCGGTCGGGTTGGCTGTTGTTCATGATGGCCTTGCCTATGTCGTGCACGAGGCCCGCTACAGTCGCCTCCTCGGCCTTGACAAGCGACAACCGGCCCCCTATGATTCCCGATGCCAGAGAAACCCCGAGGCTATGCTCCCACAGCTTCTGCTCGGTAAGTCCTAACCGCTTGTAGACCTCCCGCGTCGAGACGGCAAGCGTGATGACCTTGATGGCATGCAGTCCGAGAACTGTGATAGCCTCCGAAATCGTATCAATCTTTTGACGCCTGCCGTAGAAGGCCGCATTTGCGATCCTCAGGATCCTCGATGCGAGTGCTTCGTCGGCCACTATGACCCTTTGAATGTCGGAGACCAACGCATAAGGATCTTCAATGACCCTCAACACCTTGAGAGCGACAACGGGCACAGCCGGTATCTCGCAGGTGGCCAGGATCAGTTCTCGCGCTGTGAACTGAGTTTCGCTCACACTCGGCATGGGTCGTTACCTTCCTGCAATCCTTTCAGTAGCTTACAGACAAAAACTGTACCAGTCTGATCCCTTTTATGTGCAAGAGCCAAACCAGGAATCAAAACCTCACTCTGAACAGCCTTCTTCTATTGGCCCCCGACGTTCTTGTTGAAGCGTATACGGACTATTCAGACAGATTACGGGGACAGACACGTCAATGTTATGACGTGCCGTTGTGCTTGTTCCGAAAAGGCGGCTCCGGCGGCGACCCTGTCCACAGTCCCGTTCAGGACGATGTCACG
>JBLMXV010000073.1:0-16847 GCA_050257935.1 Chloroflexota bacterium | reverse complement strand
GGTGATTGCGAACGGTGTGCGGACTGCGATCGGGAGTTTCGGCGGTACGCTTAAGGATGTTCCCGCCGTTGACATGGGAGGAATCGTCATAAAGGAGGTCCTCAGGCGTGCCAGGGTGAGTTCCGACAAGGTCGACATGGTGATCATGGGCAACGTCCTTCAGGCTGGACTGGGGCAGAATCCGGCACGACAGGCAGCGATTAACGGCGGCATTTCCCAGTATATTCCGTCCACAACCGTGAATGTGGTCTGCGGGTCGGGCATGGAGGCGGTAATCTCGGCAACGCAGAAGATCAAGGCGGGCGACGCGGATGTCGTCGTCGCAGGCGGTATGGAGAATATGAGCCAGGCTCCCTACGTGCTGACGCAGTCACGCTGGGGGCAGCGTATGGGGCATTCGCAAGTCATCGATGTCATGATCCGCGACGGACTCTGGTGCTCGTTCGGCGATACGCATATGGGAATCACCGCCGAAAACGTCGCCGAGAAATTTCACATAAGCCGTCAGGAGCAGGACGCCTATGCGGCGCTGAGCCAGGCAAAGGCCGAAAAGGCTATCAAGTCGGGACGCTTCAAGGATGAGATCGTGCCAGTCGCGGTGCCGCAGAAGAAGGGTGATCCGATTGTCTTTGACACCGACGAATACCCCAAGTTCGGGACCACGCCGGAGAAGCTTGCAAAACTGAAACCTGCCTTCGACAAGAAGGGGTCGATCACTGCGGGGAACTCATCGGGCGTCAACGACGGGGCGGCAGCGCTCCTCGTGATGTCGGCGGACAAGGCGTACAAGATGGGCATCAAACCCATGGCGAAGATTGTCTCCTACGATGCAAGGGGCTGCGAGCCTGAGCTCATGGGAATAGGTCCCATTTTCGCGGTGCAGAGTGCGATTGCGAAGGTCACGCACGAACTGGGCAAGGAGATAGACCTCGTAGAACTCAACGAGGCATTTGCGGCACAGGCGATTGCGGGCGTAAAAGCGCTGCATATCGACCCGGAGAGGGTGAATGTGAACGGAGGCGCCATCGCCCTCGGGCATCCCATAGGGTGCAGCGGATCCAGGGTGCTCGTCACGCTCATGTACGAGATGCAGAAGAGGGATGCGAAGGTCGGACTTGCCGCGCTCTGCGTGGGCGGAGGCATGGGCTTCGCGATGATCATCGAGCGGGGCTGGTATTACTAGCACAGGGGAGTTTCGGCGGGAACGGAGGAACGACTGAGACTGTGGTCCTGACAAGGAGGCGGTGATGGATAGACTGGTGGAAACGCTTCTCAGCATGTATCCGAAGAAGGTGACCCTCGATGACAAGACCGAGGTGGTTTTCAGGCCTCTCCGGAAGGAGGACGAGCAGGCCCTCTATGAATTCTTGAGTAACCTCCCTTTCAAAGACAGGGCATGCCTCAAGGAGGATGTAGCCCAGTTCAAGACGATCGAGGGTTGGATCTACAATCTCGATTATGATAAGGTGCTTCCTATTGTCGCGACGACCAACGGCAAGATAATCGGGGATGCGACCCTTCACTTCAACCCCATCGGATGGACTACACACCAGGGGGAGATGCGGCTCACTACTGATATCAATTACCGTGCGAAGGGCCTTGGAACGAGGCTTGCTCAAGATGTCATCGACATCGCGAAGAAGCTTGGCCTGGAACTGCTCAGCGCCGAGGTGTCGCCGGAGCTTCAGGAGGCCTTCTTCCTCCTCGAGAAGTTGGGGTTCAAGGAGGCGGCGGTGCTGAAGGGCTTCATTATGGACCTTGAGGGCAACGAGTCTAATCTCGTCCTGATGGTCAAGGACCTGAAAGAGAAGTAAGCAACCGTAGCCGTCACAGGTGCGGGCTGGATCGTTCACACGTCCGTAGCAGTATCACGGGGGAGGCGTCAGGACGGCGACCCTCACAACCTCATCACGAGGTCATGCAGGGCGGGGTAGACCTCCTTCGCCGCAGTCGCGTCGTGCCTGAGCAGTCGCAATCCCTCCGGTATGTGTCTGAGAAAGTACCGTTTGCCTTTCACCAGTGACAGAAATCCGTATGCACCGAGGGCCTGCATGTGCCTCTGGATCCGGCAGGGCAGGAGCGACTGCGTGAAGCGGGCGGCATCGAAATGCCCTGCCCTGACTTCCATCTGTTTCACGTAGTGCACGAGCAACTCTTCCCTCACAATGTCCTCCAGCCTGTGGTACGGATCCCAGAGAAGAGAGACGAGGTCGTATGCGGGTGGGCCGATCCGTGTTCCCTGGTAGTCGATGAAACGTGGTGAACCTCCCGGTGCGATCATGATGTTCTGGGACTGGAAATCGCGGTGGATGATCACTTTCTCGAAAGAGTCAACCGTGACGGCGAGACGGTGAAACTCCTCAGCAAGCGCCGGATCGTCATCTGATGCGATTCTTTTTACCGCTTTCACAAATCTCTCGAGAAAATAACCGGACTCCCATCTGCAGTGGTCGTAATCAAACCTGCGCGCAAGAGCGGGAGGGCATTCGTTCATTCGTGCCGACGCGGCAGAATGCAGCAGGATCAGGCCGTCGAGCGCCTTTCCATACATCTCCCGGATTTCACAGGAACCGCGCGGGCACTTGAGCCAGTCATAAAGAGAGGTGTCACCGAGATCCTCGAACACGGCGGTCATCGCATGCTCGTCATGCTCGAACAGTTCCGGGACAGGCACGCGGCAGTCCCCGAAAAAACGGGTGAGTTCCACATGGCGATGGAAGTCGGGGTCACTTTCGCGGCACTTCATGAGCACTGCAGTCGTATCCTTCCACGTGACGCGGTAATACGTCCTGTCAGAGCCTCCGGTGCCGATGAGTTCCGGTTCATCTGTAGAACGGTCCGGTGCGGAGGCTCGATTGAGGGGGATTTCGAAATCAGGACCGATGATGCAGTCGGCCAGTCTCGCGCCGGCGCGTACGACCGCTCCCGGCAAGACGACACAGTCTTTCAGGGAAGAGCCATCGCCGAGGGAGGCTCCCTCCTCGATCACCGCCCATCCGTGCAGGTTGGACCTGCCGCAGCCTTTCACGTTTTGTCCGATATAGAGCCTCTCGCCGTCGGCACGGAGGCCATCCCTGAGTGTCTGCGCGTATGACACGGGCGTGCCGATGTCACTCCACCTGCAGCCTGTGACGTCGACGGTGCCGATGGTGAATCCCTGTGAGACCGCGTGGTTCCACGCATCGACCACGTCCGATCTGCCCGCAGGCAGGAGCGACAGGAAAGCAGGGTCGTACGCGGCGATGCCGGTGAAGGCGAACCTGCCCGCCTCGCCCGGAAGCGCGGCATCTGACCGTGCCCTCATCAGTAAGCCATCAGCGCTGACGGAGAGATTTTCAAACTCAGGGTGGTGATGGACAGCGAGGGTGGCCAAGTTGTGTAAGGAGAGATGCCGCGAAAGCAGCTGACCGATGTCTATGTCCGACAGGATGTCTCCGTTGTGCACGACGAAAGGACCGCCATCTAAGAACTTCTCCGCGTTCTTGAGTGCGCCGCCGGTGCTGAGAATCGGATCTTCGGGAAAGATGGCGATCTTTCCCGCGAAGCCTGAACGCTCGATCCAGCGCCTGATGAGATCACCCTTGTGATACAGATTCACGCCCATCATCTCCACGGGAATAGAGAAGACCCTGTCAAGGATCAGCTCAAGGATCGGCGTGCCGAGGATCGGGAGGAGCGGCTTTGGGATATGATTGGTCAGGGGGCGGAGCCTCTCGCCAAGACCGGCGGCAAGGATGAACGCGCGGATACGATCAGGCATAGAGCAGCGAAGAGGCCCTCAGAGTTTTCGCAAAGCGGCGTGTCTCCTCGCTCCACCATCCTTCCATGTTCTTGAGGGACTCACTTCTGTCGATGTCCTTCCTCAGCCTGTCGCTGCCTGACAGGATGTCAAAGGGCAGTTTCTCAGTTTCGTATTCGTAAGGGGGGTCCCGCCAGAGCTTCTCTCTGTGGTAAAGCTCTCTCACAGCTTTGAGGATGGCGACCGCTGTCTTGAAGGGCCGGAACCTCAGCCTGTCCGAGACATGGATCTGCGCGCCTCCGCAGAGTCTGTCCGCGTGTTTCTGGAAGGTGGGCCTGAAGTATAAGGGACGGAAGCGGACGCCGGGCAGACGAAATTCCTCCAGGCGTCTGACGAGCCCTTCAGGCTCGACCCACGGGGCCCCGAAGATCTCGAATGGCCGCGTGGTGCCTCGCCCTTCGCTGAGAGTTGTCCCTTCGAGGAGGCACATGCCGGGATAGACCGTTGCGGTCTCAACAGTCGGCATGTTTGGCGAGGGAAGGACCCATGGCAGGCCGGTGTCGTGAAACCACATGTCCCTCCTCCAGCCCCTCATGGTAATGACGAAGAAGTCGAGGGAGGGATGAAACTCCCGTGCCAGGTATGTCCCTATCTCGCCCATGGTCATCCCATGGCGCACCGGCAGAGGCCTGAGACCGACGAACGAAGCATAGCGCATGTCGAGAATGGGGCCCTCCTGTAGGATCCCGCCCACCGGATTAGGCCTGTCGAGCACGACGAGCGGCCTGCCTGACTCCTCGCATGCCTGCATGCAGAGTTCCATGGTCCAGATGAATGTGTAGTAGCGGGCGCCCACATCCTGCAGGTCCATGACCAGAGCGTCCAGATCGGAGAGCATCTCAGGTCGCGGCTTTCTTGTCCTGCCGTAGAGGCTGTATACCGGCAGACCGGTCCTCCTGTCCCTGAATCCCTCCCACTCGACCATGTTGTCCTGTGTCTCGCCGTAGATTCCGTGCTGCGGACCGAGGAATGATCGGACGGTGAACTTCCGGGATCGGGCCGCGACGACCGAGGCATGGTGCAGGGACCTGTTCACTGAGGCGGGGTGCACGACGAGCCCTACCCGGGCGTCCCGAAGGAAACGGGGCCACCGTGTCTCGATTTGGTCCAGGCCACTGAGGACTGTCATGGGACTCGGCTAGCCCACATCATTCACAAATCCAGCTATAAGAGTCAGGGTGGAGGTGGCGAAAGGACATTCCGAGCGATACCGCTGCCTTTTCCCACAAACTGTTCCAGCATGAAGTACAAACACACACCGTATGTGCGGGACGCAGGACATCATAAGTGAAATCCATCGCTTTGGAAATGGCTTGAGCCGCCTCCGGCCTGATTCTGCCGTATTCGCATGAATAATCAGCGCTACGGGCACCTGCCCGAGCAATTGCAGATGCCGCTGTGGCGAGTTTTTTCGAATGCCTCACGCCCCTCCTTGAACGCGAACCAGGCGATGAGCAGGGCTCCTGCCGAATCCAGCCCGCCGACTCCCGTCATCTCGTATCCCGCGCTCGAGATGAGCAGCACCACGGAAAGATACATGCAGGTCTTCGTACAATTGGCATCCGAGAGGATGGCGGGTGAGGCGAGCTTCCTGCCGACTTGCACCTTGTAGTGGAAGAGGAGCCACATCGTGATGATGGAGACTGCTGCGATGACGACACCCCAGAATGTGGTTTCAGGGGCATGTCCTTGGACTAGGTTCACGAGTGCGCTTACCGTCAACCCGGAGGTGAGGATGTAAAAGGAGGTGCCGGTGATGCGGAGCGCTCTCTTCTCGAACCTGTCAAGGTCGCTGTCCCCTTTTCTCCGGAACCGGGCGATCATGTGCCAGATCCCGATTCCTGATATCACCTCAACGAAGGAGTCGAGGCCGAAGCCGAAGAGGACGATCGTCTCATCATCGATGCCGAAGAACACCGATACTACACCCTCGACGATGTTGTACACGATGGTGAACAGCGCGAGCCCCAGTGCCCATCGAAAAAGACTCTCTTTATCGTGCCGGAATGTGAGGGAGACGGTGTTCACAGAGCGGCCTCCGCTTCGGGTGTAACCGAAATTATAGCACAGGGGCTCGTACACTGGTTGCGAGCGAGTCATGTGGGACAACAGATGTGGTATTATAAACAATTTGCAGACATGTCTCTTCAAGGAGGACGTATGAAAGTCGTTGTGTCGTTGCTTGTTGTCATGCTTTTGGCCGTGGGTGTTTCAGTCGCTGAAATGAAGGACAAGAAATTCACGAAAGAGGAGATCAAGAAGATGGCGGACACGAAGGCGATAATCGAGACGAAGTTTGGCAATATCGAGCTCAAGTTCTTCCCTGACGTAGCACCGAATCACGTGAACAATTTCATCGAACTTGCCAAGAAGGGGTTCTATGACGGGACGACCTTCCACCGCGTCATCCCGGGATTCATGATCCAGGGTGGCGACCCGAACTCGAAAAACCCGGACAAATCGAAGCACGGCATGGGAGGCCCTGGCTACACCGTAAAGGCTGAGTTCAACGATAAACCGCACAAGAGGGGGACGCTATCGATGGCGAGGTCGGCTGATCCCAACAGCGCCGGCTCGCAGTTCTTCATCTGCGTGGCGGACACGCCATTTCTTAACAAACAGTACACTGTATTCGGCGAAGTCGTTTCGGGCATGGACGTGGTGGACAAGATAGTGAACCAGCCGAGGGACAGGATGGACAACCCGAACGACCGTGTAGAGATGAAAGTAAAGATTGTCGAAAAATAGGCAGAACGAGGCATCGTGATAATGGAACCCAAGGAACTTGAGCAGACGCTTGTACTGATCAAACCGGACGCCCTCAAGAATTCATTGACGGGGTATGTGCTCTCTCAGCTTTCGCAATTCCACACGGGGCTGAGGTTTGCAGGTGCGAAGATAGCGCATGTGAGCAGGATGCTTGCCGAGGAGCACTATGCCGAGCATCGCGGAAAGGCCTTCTACCCGGCCCTTATAGATTACATAATGGGACGGATCCATTATCCCGACGCGCCGTGGAAGCGCAGGGTGGTCGCGTTCGTGTATCTCGGTCCTGATGCCGTCAAGAAGATACGGGACATCGCAGGCCCCACGAACCCCCACGTGGCGAGAGACGACAAGCCGGGATGCGTCCGCGCCCTCGGCACTGTGGTTCCTATTATGGATACCCGGGGGGAGAAGGTCAGCGAGCGCATGGACAATCTTATTCACGCATCGGCCACGGACGCCGAGGCCGAACGTGAGATCAAGCTCTGGTTCAAGCCGGGAGACATCCCGCCGCTCATGCGAGCCTACCCGACGGAGGTGAGCGAGGATCATTACTACTTTATTGACCACAGGCTGTCGCTGACCTATGAGCCGGGAAGTATCTGCTTTCTCGCGCCGGGTGAGACTATCTGGAGATCCGATCTGGATGCCCTTCGGCTGTTGATCAAAGGCCAGCCCGCTCCCTCTTCACTCGAGGCCGTGGTTGCCAAATACCTTATCAACGAAAGGACAGAGGACTGACGGGAATCAGCGAATCCTCACCCTGCCGGGCATGCCCTCATCACCTTCGACTGAATGCGGAAAATCCGCGAAGAGCCCGATGACGTGCAGGTTGGTGAGCAGGTGCCGGGTGATCGCTGAAGTCGTGAAGTCCGACGTCCCTCTGCTCATCGCGAGATACGGAACTATCTGGTCCGTGAGGTGTTCATCGAGGGCGGCGGCTGTCGAGACGTAGCGAAGGAAAGCGAGAGCCGCTTCTTCACCGACCTCCTCTGCGCGCTTCCCTCTCTCCCCGAGTGCGGTGAAACCCGCGACGGAGTGCTCAGCGTCCGCGCGGAGAAAGGCAAACGTGCCCTGGCCTGGTGAGGGGACGCCCGTGACCTCGACCTGCGGAGAGGGACCGTGGTCCTTCGCCGCAGAGCGCACCTTGTCTACCAGAGCATTCTTCTGCCTCTCAGCGATAGACAGGGGGAGATTCGCGACGGCTGAAACACCGCGAAGCCTAAGCAGTGTTCCCCTTCCTGTCAGCATCAGCGGCCCGCTTTCACGGGTCGGCATGATTTCAGCCCTTACTCTTCCCCCGCCCTTGGGATAAAAGCCGTATGATTCGATCTCGAGTCTCACGTGAATTCCCAGCCGCGCGAGTAACGGCAGGAACACACCATTTATGTAATCGAAGCAAGGGCTGAAAGGTACATGAGTGCCTCCTTTCAGGATCACCGTCGATTTCACGGGCGCAGAGGTGAGCGGCAGAATGAGCGTCTGCAGAACCAGCATTGTCGATCCTGCGGTGCCGATGTCGAATAAGAACGTTTCTCCTCTGACCCGCCTCGGACGGAAAGTGAGGGTCATCGAGCCGGGCGAATCTCCCTCGACTTCTGCGTCTGAGATCTGACCTGCGGCTCTCACCGCCATGAGGTGCTGCGGCATCAGGCCGGGTTTCCTCCTGCTTTTCCTTATGCCGCTGATCCTGAACGGCTGGGTCAGGAGGCACGAGAGGCTCAGGGCCGTGCGGAGTATCTGTCCTCCCCCCTCTCCCACGCTTCCGTCTATCTCGATCACGGCAGCCACTCAGCCAAGGCTTTTCCTCACGGAGAGCAGTACGGGCAGCGCTGCGAGCTGCATCAGCACGGAAAAGACAACCAGTGCGGGGAGTGAGATGTCGTAAAGGAACCCCATGAGGGCACTCCCTAGGAACCAGCAGGCCCCGAAGGCGGTGTTGAAGATGCCGTAGGCGGAGCCGCGTTTCTCAGATGGCACCATGTGAGCGACAGCAGCACGCATCACCGAACCCTGTGCGCCTAACCCGACCGACCAGAGGGCGATTCCGACAAGGACAAGGGCGCTGCCGCCGAGGAAAACGAAGGGGGCGAAAAGCGATGAAAAGATGGTGGCGATGACGAGCACAGAGGCCCCCGCGTGGTCATACCACTTGCCAAGGAAAAATGTCACCATGGCAGTCAATCCCATGGCCAGCGAGTAACACAGCGGGATGATTCGCACCTCGACGACTGACGCCTTCTGCAGGTGAAAAGCCATGAGTGCGAAATCTGCATACCCGGCGGCTATGCACCCGACGCCTGCCAGATAGCCCCAGAATCCCCGTGGGAGACTGCGGCGCCCGAGGCTCACCGCCGTCCTCTCAAGGTCTCGGGGATCCGGGTAGAGCCTCCTGGAGATGAGGAGCACCACGAGAGCAAGGAATGCGGGGAGCAAGAGCAGGGCGAAGCCGGCCCGGAGGTCGTCGAAGTAATAGAGCACCGCCGCGATGATGAGCGGCCCTGTCATGCTGCCTATCTTGTCCATCGCCTCGTGAAGGCCAAAGCCTCTTCCCCTGCCGATTTCTCGAGTCGCGTGGGAGAGCATCGCATCCCTCGCAGGCGTTCGTATCGCCTTGCCCATACGCTCAAAGACGACGAGGGTCGAGGCGACTGGCCATGTGCCGGCGACGGCGAGGAGTGGTATAGCGACGAGATTGACCGCGTACCCGAGAAAGGCGATGCCCCAGTACCTGCGCGTCCTGTCGGTGAGGTAGCCGGAGATGATCCTGAGACCATATCCGACGAGTTCACCGAGCCCCGCAACAATGCCAACGACTGCAGCGCTTGCTCCGAGCGTGCCCAGGTAAGGGCCTATTATGCTCCTGGCACCCTCGTACGTCATGTCCGCGAGCAGGCTGATGAAGCCGAAAAGCACCACGAACCTTGTGGCGGCGCCTCTCAGCAGGTGCGACTCTCCGCTGTTGGTCAGTCGAGGCACGATGCGTTACCCGGATGTCTGCCGGCAGACTCGCCGACCTTCACGAGCATCTTGCGCGGCTAGAATGAATGCTCTTTGGCGGGAAATGTGCCTTTCTCGACATCTTCCTTGTACGACTTCACCGCGCTGAGCGCGTCCTCCTTGAGACGGGCGTAACTCTTTACGAATTTCGGCACGAAGCGCTCGAAGAGGCCGAGTACATCGTGGATGACAAGGACCTGGCCGTCGCAGTAAGGGCCGGCGCCGATGCCGATCGTCGGGATAGACAGCCGCTCGGTGATCCGCCGGGCGAGTTCCGCCGGGATTGCCTCGAGGATGAGGGAGAATGCTCCGGCATCTTCAAGGATCTCCGCATCCTCGATGAGCCTTACAGCCGCCTCCTCGGTCTTGCCCTGGACCTTGTACCCGCCCATCCTGTGTATGGCCTGGGGAGTGAGCCCGATGTGCGCCACGACGGGAATCTCTGATGCCGTCAAAGCCCTCACCTGACTCATGACCTCCCTGCCGCCCTCAAGCTTCACTGCCTGGGCCCCGGCTTCCTTGACCAACCTGCCGGCGTTCCTCACCGCATCCTGGACGCTCACCTGGTAGGAAAGGTAAGGCATGTCACCGATGACCATAGCACGGTGTGCCCCCCGTGTGACCATCTTGGTGTGGTAGATCATTTCATCCATCGTGACAGGGAGCGTGTTGTCCAGTCCCTGCACGACCATCCCCAGTGAATCACCGACCAGGATTGCGTCTATTCCCGCCTCGTCTACGATCTGCGCAAAGGGAAAGTCGTAGGCGGTGAGCATTGTGATCTTCAGTTTCTCCTGCTTCTTTGTAAGGAAGTCTTGAATCGTCAGCTTCATCATCTCCCCCTCGTGGGTCGTCTTGCGTGGATCATACTGCCTGGAGGCGTCACGGCCGTGCCGCCGAGGTCACGACGACCGCCTGATCGCCTTGAGATTGAGCTGAAGAAAGCGGCCGCCGTTCCATTCGTTGACCAGCGGCAGGAACGCTGCGTCGAAGCGCATCCCCTTGCCGAGTGAACCGAGCAGTCCGCCCATGTCGAAGCCGATGGTGTCGAGGCTGACACTCTCCTGCTTCAGGTGCATCTTGAGGTGGTTGTTTCCCACCGTTCTCGGCACGACCGCCTCGAGGCCTCTGGCTCCGAACAGGGGTTCCTCGTTCCCGTACCCGAAGGGTTCGAGCCTCGCAATCTCAGCGGTGAGGGTGGTGGTGACGTCGGCCAGAGTCACCGAAGCGTCGAGACGGAGGGAGGGCGTGCAATCCTCCTCGGAGAGGGCATCGAGTGCGATTCCGGAGATCGCCGTCGTGAAGGTCTCGATCATGTCTGCGGAGAGGCTGAGGCCGGCGGCCTGCCGGTGTCCGCCGAATCGGGTGAGGAGGCCGCTGCATCGTGAAAGGCCGTGATGCATATCGAAGACGGGGATGCTTCTCCCCGAACCCTTCGCCACACCGTCTTCTATTGCGAGTATAAAGGTCGGTCTCTGGTGTTCTTCAGCGATGCGCGAGGCGACTATGCCCACCACCCCTGGATGCCATCCCTCTGAGGCGAGGACAATGGCACCGCACCGGTCCACATCGATGCGTTCGAGGAGTTGCAGTGCTTCCTGGTAGACAGACTCTTCCACACGCTGCCGCCGCGCATTCAGCTCATTGAGCCAGAGCGCCAGCCTCTCCGCCTCGGCCCAGACCTCAGTGGTAAGGAGCGTCACCACGTCGGTCGCGTCGTCGATTCTCCCCGCCGCGTTGATGCGGGGGATCAGCGTGAAGTTGAGAATTGATGTCCTGATGACGTCGCTCCGCACCCCGGACACCTCCTTGAGCGCCCTGATGCCCGGCCGCTGCCGTGAGTGGATGAGTCTCATCCCTTCCCGGAGCATGATCCTGTTGTCTCCAAACACCGGCACCACGTCTGCCGCGGTACCCAGTGCCGCGAGGTCGAACAGGGGGAACACCGCATCGCTGTGGGGTCCCAGGAGTGCCCGCACGATCGAGAAAGCCACCCCAGCTCCCGAAAGGTCTCTGAGAGGCGATAGTCCGCTCATCAGGCGGGGGTTCACGACGGCGACTGCTTCGGGAGTGAGGCAGGCAGGAGTTTCCGTGCCGGCATCCTGCGGCTCAGGGGATCGCACCGGCTCGTGATGGTCGGTGATGACAACGTCTATGCCGTGGCGCCTCGCCTCGGAGCAGGCGTCAAAGGAGCCTATGCCGCAGTCTACGGTGATTATGAGGGCGGCGCCGGATTTACGCGCGCATTCGACGCCGGCTGCACCGAACCCGTAGCCGTGCAGGCCCCTGTTGGGGATGAAATAGCGGCTTTCGATGCCGAGCTGCCTGAGGCCTTCGACCATGATCGCCGTGGCCGAAATGCCGTCCGCGTCATAGTCCCCGTGGATGAGCACGATCTCGCCGCGCTCCTTCGCAAGGCGGATCCTCTCGATCGCCTCCCTGATGCCAGGGAGTTCCATCGGGTCTGACAGCTGTTCCCTGTGGGGATTGAGAAAGGCCTGAATTTGCTCAGGGGTCTTGATCCCCCTGTTGATGAGCACCTGCGCGAAGGGAAGAGACACGGAAGCCAACCTTGAGACGTACTCGACGTACTCAAGGTTGGACCTGCAAACGAGCCATTTCCGGGGTGTACGCTTCGTCACCCGCTCATCCTTGCGGTCGTGGATGCGATACCGGAACCATGTCCGGCGCCCGAGGAAAAGGTCCAGGCACCGGGAGCTACTTTTTCACTTTCATAGCCTTGCCGAGAAGGATGACCACCGGGCTCGCGATGAAGACCGATGAGTAGGTCCCGATCGTGACTCCGAGCAGCATGGCAAGGGCGAAGTCGTGTATGACTTCACCTCCGAAAAAGAAGAGAGCGAGGGAGGCGAAGAGCACCGTCAGGGAGGTGACGATGGTCCGCGAAAGGACCTCGTTGATGCTCTTGTTGATCACTGTCTCTATCGGATCCTTGAGGAACTTCTTTATGTTCTCCCTGATTCTGTCGAAGACCACCACGGTGTCGGTGAGGGAATATCCCGCGATGGTGAGGAGGGCGCTGAGGAGGATGAGGTTGATCTCCTTATCGAGGAGGTAGAAGATGCCGAGCACAGCCGTCACGTCGTGGAATGTGGCGACAGTGGCCCCGATGCCGAACCGGATCTGGAATCTGAAGGCGACGTAAATCAGAATACCCGCTATCGCCATTACAGTCGCCCAGAGCGCGTCCTCGCGCAGCTTCGCGCCTACCTTCGGGCCGATCTCTGTGACCGAGTCTATCACGGGCATCTTGTCGGAGAACTTCTTGGAGAGTAGTTGCGATATCTTGTCGGAGAAACCGCCGAGCTTTTCCTCCTGCTTCTTGACCCTCACGAGGATTTTGTTCTCAGTGGGCAGGTCCTGGAGGTCGAAATCCTTCATACCGCCCTCTTCGAGGGCAAGACGGACCTCATGAAGCGGGACTGACTTGGCGAACTTGACCTGCACCGCCGTGCCGCCGGCAAAGTCGACCCCGAGATTGGCCGTGCCCCGGGCGACCTGGACTATGGCGAAGATCCCGATCAGCGTGAGTATGCCGGAGAAGATGAACGCGTACACCCTCTTCCCCATGAAGTCGATGTTCGTGTTCTTGATCAGCTCTATCATATGCTCAACCTCTCTACTTCTCTTTTCGCGTGGATGATGTCGAAGACCGTCTTGGTCCCTATGAGTGCGGTGAAGAGGTTTATGGCCACGCCGAGGCTCAGCGTCACCGCAAAGCCCTTGATCGGGCCGGTGCCGAATTGAAACAGTACGGCGGCTGTGATGAGCGTTGTCACGTGGGAGTCGAATATGGTCCAGAAAGCCTTGTTGTAGCCCCCGTCTACGGCGGCCTTGGGGGTCTTGCCTGCTCGCACTTCCTCGCGCATCCTCTCGAACATGAGCACGTTGGAATCCACGGCCATGCCTATGGCAAGGATGATGCCCGCGATACCAGGCATGGTGAGAGTGGCGTTCAGCGATGCCATGGCGCCCAGGAGCAAGATGATGTTGAGGACGAGGGCGAAGTCCGCAATCACGCCGGAGAGGCGGTAATAGACTATCATGAAGACGACGACGAGGATGGTGCCGATTATTCCCGCCAGCCTTCCGGCCTCGATGGAATCCCTTCCGAGGGACGGCCCTACCGTGACGTTCTGGAGTATCTTGACCGGAGCGGGCAGCGCACCTGCTCTCAGTACGATCGCAAGATCCCGTGCCTCGTCCATGGTGAAGCTGCCGGTGATCTGGGCGTTCCCGCCGCCGATTCGTTCCTGGATGACCGGCGCGGAGTAAACGTTCCCGTCGAGGATGATGGCGAGCCTCTTCTTGACGTTCTGTCCTGTGATATCCTCGAATATCTTTGCGCCAGCACTGTTGAATGTGATCGATACGTAAGGTTCGTTGAAGCGCTGGTCTATGTTCACCTTAGCCTCGGTGAGGAGGTCTCCGGTGAGCAGGGTGTCTTTCTTGAGGAGGAAAGGGGTCTTTGTTACCGCTCCCGTCTCCTTGTTCACCACCCGCTGGAAGAGTATCTCATCTGTTTCGGGGAGCTTCGGCTCCATCTTCTGCAGAAGGGCATCTTCTTCACCGGGGAGTAACGACCGCGGAAGTTCCGCTGCAACCGGAGACACATCGTCCACTATCTTGAACTCAAGGAGAGCGGTCTTGCCGATGATCTCCACCGCTCTCTTCGGATCTTTCACGCCCGGAAGCTGCACGACGATCTCGTTCTGTGCCTGGCGATGAATGATCGGCTCTGCAACGCCGAACTGGTCAATCCTGTTGCGGATGATCTCGAGGACCTGATCCGTGGCGGTGTCCTTTATGCGTTGAGCTTCCTTGGAGGAGAACTTGTATTTCACGCTCTCCCTGCCCTCCGCATAGGTGAGGTTGGGGTAGGTATCCTCAACGGCCTTTCTCACCTCCGGTGAGCCGGGGGTCACGACGAGGAACTCTCCCTCCCTCTTAGCCGTGGCCTGGAGTTTTTTCCGCTCGAAGATACTTCCCAACGAGGTTGCGATACGGTCCAACGCAATCTCGACAGCCTTGTCCCCCTCCACCTCGAACACGAGGTGCAGTCCGCCCTGGAGATCCAGTCCGAGGACAATGCCTTTGTTCGGCATGCTTTTCTTCCACCAATCGGGCATGCTCTGGAACATCGGTGTGTTCGGGAGGAAAAATACCAGAGAGACCACGACCGTCGCGGCAAGGAGAATCACTTTCCAGATGATGTGCTTCTTCATCTATCGCCTGTCCTTCGCTCAGTCTTCGTCGGACGCCGAGCGCACCGCGGCGATGTAACCTTTCCCGAGCTTTATCTTGACGTTCTCTGCGATCTTTACCGTGAGCGTCTTGTTGTCGACGCTGTCCACGACTCCGTAGATGCCGCCGTTGGTGACCACCTTGTCGCCCTTCTTGAGGTTTTCGAGCATCTGCCTGTGCTCTTTGGCCTTTCTCTGCTGCGGCCTTATGAGGAGGAAATAAAAGACGACGAAGATGAGTACGAGGGGAAGAAGGCTCGCCACAAGGCCCTCTATGCCGCCCTGCTGTCCACCTCCGGGTGAAGGGGCCATGGCGTGGGCCTCACTGATCAGGAACGAAAGAAACGACATACAACACCTCCGAACTCCAGGATTTTCTTGGCGTCAATCTGGAAAAGCCTTTAAAAGTTTGACATATATACTAACAATCCTCCCAGAAAATCGCAAGCAGGCAAGGGGTCCACTTTTCGCGCAGGGCGATATATGGCGCCGGATTTCCGCGGCTCGGCGATCTTAATGACCGCCTGTGAATACGGTTTCTCTGCTGTAAGCCTCTCAGATGCATTTGTGAGCCGGCAATGTGAAATAGAATGTTGCTCCTTCCCCCACCTTGCTTTCGGCCCACACTCTTCCGCCGTGTTTCTCTATTATCCTTCTCACGATTGCGAGTCCGGCACCTGTCCCGTCGAAACTATCCGAGCCATGCAACCGTTGAAAGATATTGAACAGTTTATCTTTGTGCTCCATGTCAAACCCGACGCCGTTGTCCTTAACATAGAATTCAACATCCCCTCCCCGTTCGGTACCGCCAACTTCAATCAACGCGATCTCTCTCGGCTTCGTGAATTTAACGGCGTTTGCAAAGAGATTGACAAAGACCTGACGCAGCAATGACCGATCGGCATGGCAGGGCGGGAGTGGCTTCACCTCGAGCCGTATATTACGGTTTTCGATGTCTCGCCTGAGTTCCTCGAAGGCATGCTTTACCGTTTCTTCCGTGTCGACCATATCTGCCTTGATTCCTGTCGCACTGGCACGACAGAAGACAAACAGGTCTTCAAGCAACTGCTTCATATGTTTTGCCGCATCCCTCACGGTTGTGAGCTGGTCCCTGCCCTTCACATCTACCTTGTCGGCATAGTTTTTCAGCAATAAGTGGGAAAATCCATCGATTAAGAAAAGGGGTGAGCGGAGTTCGTGGGATACTGCATGGCTGAACATTTCCCAGTCTTTATTTGATGCTTCAAGCTCTCGAACTTTCCGTTCAAGCTTTGCATTCAGTCTCCTAATCTCCTTATCCGCTTTCTTGCGATCGGTGATGTCGATGCAGGTACCGACCCATTCCCTGATGGTTCCATCCTTCTGGAGCACAGGGATGCCGCGAACCATGAAGTGCCGGTAAATTCCATCGTGTCTCCGGACGCGGTATTCGACTTCATACCTGCTCTTTAAGGAAACGGCCTTTCGCCACACCTGCAGGGCGTGAGCGACATCATCCGGGTGGAGGGCTTCCGACCATCCCTGGCCTCTCACCTCCTCAAAGGACTGGCCCGTGTACATCCTCCAGGAAGGCAGATCCTCTACCACCTCACCGGCAGCATTTGTAGTCCATCCCAACTCCCCCGTCAATTCAATATAAGACCGGTAGCGGTCTGAGCTTGCCTGCAGAGCTCCCTCTGTCTGTTTCCGTTCAGTGATGTCGACCATTACCACCAAGACACCGTCGATCCTGTTGTCAGCAGTCTTGTACGGCCTAATCCTTACTGAATACCAGCGCCCGGAACCATCCCGAACGTCCAGTTCCTTCACGTCGAGGGTGTCAATCACATCACGGGCCATCTGCTCAAGGTCCGGGATGATGACAGTCGTCCTTATATCGCTCAGGGGACGCCCGGTTTCAGTGGCAACGAGGTTTAGCATTTTCGCAGCAGCGTCATTGAACCTCCTTATCCGGAGTTTATTTCCGAGCAGGATAACAGGCATATCGATCCCACTGAGCACATTGACCAAGTCATTGT
>JBLMXV010000072.1:0-15082 GCA_050257935.1 Chloroflexota bacterium | reverse complement strand
CGCGCAGGGCGAGCGGCTGAAGATCGATCTGGCATCTCCCGCAGGTGGGGCAGGAGATGATGTCAGGCCCCCTCTGCCTCAGACCGAGAGACTTGAGGATCTCATAGGCCGTCCTCACCTCCTCCTCAGGCGGCGCAGTAAGCGAGACCCTGACCGTGTCTCCTATACCCTCAGACAGCAGAATGCCGAGCCCTACCGCGCTCTTGATTATGCCGGTGTACGAAGGACCTGCCTCGGAGATGCCGATATGGAGGGGGTAGTCGTGACGCTTAGAAAAGAGACGATAGGCTTCCACGGTCTTCGTAACGCTGGAGGCCTTCAATGATACCTTGATGTCGCTGAAATCGAGGTCCTCCAGTATCCGGATGTGCCCCTCGGCGCTTTCCACGAGCGCTTCGGCGGTCGGATGACCGTACTTCCTGAGCAGTTCTCTCTCCAGGGAACCGGCGTTCACGCCGATCCTGATGGGGATGGCTCTCTCTTTCGCGGCTTTCACAAGCTCCTGCACCCGCCAGCGGGCACCTATGTTGCCCGGGTTGATACGGAGCCCATCCACACCCTGAGCTATCGCCTCGAGAGCCAGTTTCCAGTCGAAATGGATGTCGGCGATCACGGGAATCGAAACGGAATCCCTGATCCTGCCCAATGTGAGGGCAGCGTCGCGGTCAGGCACGGCACACCTCACGAGTTCGCAGCCTGCTGACTCGAGAGTTCGTATCTGTGCCACAGTGGCAGCCGCGTCTCTCGTGTCGGTCTTCGTCATCGACTGGACCGAAACGGGAGAGTCCCCACCTATCCCGACGCCCCCGAGCACTATCTTCCGGGTCCGTCTCCGCATGATCATCCGCCTTTCCCCGCAGTTGCAAGGCCGGAACGTTCCGACTGCTTTTCGGCAGCAGATCCGGGGGTTGTTTCGAGCCGTGCGCTCCTTGCCCGGTAAATCGCCTCCTCATGCTCCGAGAGGGTCGTGGAAAAGTAGTGAGTTCCGTCCCCCTTGGACACGAAGTAGAGGTAGCCCACACTCGCCGGATACAGCGCTGCCGTAATGGACTTGAGCCCCGGGGACGCAATCGGGCCCGGGGGGAGTCCCTTGATCACATAAGTATTGTACTCGGTCTCCTTCCTGAGGTCATCCAGAGTGATCTTCTCCTTGTAACTCTTGACGCCGTATACTGCAGTAGGGTCAGCCTGGAGCGGCATCCCCCTCCTGATCCTGTTGTGGTATACCGCCGAGATGAGAGGCCTCTCCTCGTCGGTCTGCGCCTCCCTCTCGATGATGGAAGCGAGCGTGAGCACCTGGTTCTCGCTCCATCCTATCCTTGCCGCCCTTTCCCGCAGATCTCCGGCGAACTCGCTCCTCATCGTCGAAACCATCGTCGCTAGTATGGCCTCAGGAAGTTTGCCCTTCGATACCCTGTACGTCTGGGGGAAAAGATACCCTTCAAGGCTCGGTGCGGATATGTCGAGGGATTCGAGGAACTCCTGATCGGCAGAGAGGCTGTTGAACCTCTCCACGGGCATGATAGCCTTCGAGGCAAGCTTCGCACCTATTTCCCGAAGGGAGTCCCCTTCGACGATAGTCACGTCGTATTCGATAATGCGGCCCTTCCGCAGTTCCTGGAAGACTCCGAGGGGGGTCATGCCCTCGGTGAAGAGGTAGTAGCCCGCTCGTATCTTCTTATCCACCTGCAGCACCTTTGCGAGGAGCACGAAGAGGTTCCTGTCACGTATGAGGTGGGCCTTCCGGAGCATGTTTGCAGCCTGGCCGAATGTCGCCCCCTCAGGAATCTCCAGTTCGACCTGCCCCCCGGGTACCGACAGAGGGACGATAAGCTGAAGAATTGCGTACCCTGCGAGGAGGAGAGGAACGGCGAGGACCATCAACAGAAGGTTCCTCTTCATTCACTTAGTCTATCAGAAGACAAATTCCGTCCACAATCAGACAGGAGCGGGGCGACCTTGCGGTCGCCCCGTTCGCGTACGCTGATTCGAGACAGGTCTCTTAGTACATCTCGCCCATGCCGCCTCCAGGCATCGGAGGCTTCTTCTCCTCCTCGGGCAATTCCGCGATCATCACCTCAGTGGTGAGCATCAGGCCCGCGACGGATGTCGCATTCTGGAGAGCCGTCCTCGTGACCTTGGTCGGGTCGATGATGCCCGTCTTGAGCATATCTGCGTACTTCTCCTCGTATGCGTCGAACCCGTAGTTGGCCTCTTTCGACTCCTTCACCTTCTCGACGATGATCGAGGCCTCGAGGCCGGTGTTCTGTATGATCTGGCGGATCGGCTCCTCGAGTGCCCTCTTCATGATGTTGACGCCGATCTGCTGGTCATGATCGAGTTTGAGCTTGTCGAGGGCCTTGATGCATCTGAGAAGTGCGACACCTCCGCCGGGAACGATGCCTTCCTCCACGGCGGCCCTTGTGGCGTGCAGGGCGTCCTCGACTCGTGCCTTCTTCTCCTTCATCTCGGACTCGGTTGCCGCGCCGACATTGATGACCGCGACGCCGCCGACGAGCTTCGCAAGACGCTCCTGGAGCTTCTCCCTGTCGTAGTCTGAGGTCGTCTCTTCTACCTGGGTCTTGATCTGCTTGACTCTTCCCTGGATCTTTGAAGCGTCTCCCGCTCCTTCGACGATCGTGGTGTTTTCCTTGTCAATGGTGATCTTCCTCGCCTTGCCGAGGTCGTTGAGCTTCACGTTCTCGAGCTTGAGGCCGAGGTCTTCCGATATCACCGTGCCGCCGGTGAGGATTGCGATGTCCTCGAGCATCGCCTTGCGCCTGTCGCCGAAACCGGGGGCCTTCACCGCGCTCACCTGCAGCGTACCGCGGAGCTTGTTCACCACCAGGGTTGCGAGGGCCTCTCCTTCAATATCCTCGGCGATAATGAGAAGCGGTTTGCCCATCTTCGCGATCTGTTCCAGTATCGGAAGCAGGTCCTTCATGCTCGATATCTTCTTATCATGGATGAGCAGGTAGACATCGTCGAGGACACACTCCATCCTGTCGGGATCGGTGATGAAGTACGGCGAAACATAGCCCCTGTCAAACTGCATCCCCTCGACCACGTCGAGGGTGGTCGCCATGCTCTTCGCCTCCTCAACCGTGATAACGCCGTCCTTGCCCACTTTGTCCATCGCTTCCGCGATGAGTTCACCAATGGAAGGATCATTGTTCGCAGAGATCGTGCCAACCTGGGCTATCTCCTTCTTCTCGAGGACCGGCTTTGACATCTTCTTGAGGTCATCGATCACGACCTCCACGGCCTTGTCGAGCCCTCTCTTTATGTCTATGGAATTCGCGCCGGAGGTCACATACTTGAGGCCCTCCTTGTAGACCGAGTAGGCGAGCACCGTCGCGGTGGTGGTGCCGTCACCGGCCACGTCAGAGGTCTTTGAAGCGACTTCCCTCAGGAGTTGGGCGCCCATGTTCTCATACGGGTCCTTCAACTCGATCTCCTTTGCCACGGTGACGCCGTCCTTCGTGATGTTAGGCGCACCGAACTTCCTGTCGATGATCACATTCCTTCCTCGCGGCCCGAGGGTCGCCTTCACCGCATCGGTGAGGACCGTTATGCCCTTCAGGATCGACTGCCTTGCTGAATCGGTAAAGACAAGCTGTTTTGCTGCCATCTCTATTCCTCCTCCTTTTCCCTTATTCCAGAATGCCCAGGATATCTTCTTCCTTGATGATGAGGTACTCTACGTCGTTGATCTTGATCTTCGACCCTGAGTACTTGTCGAAAAGCACCGTGTTGCCGGCCTTCACTTCCTTCACCTCGGAGCCGACAGCCTCGACCTGTCCCTTCTGGGGTTTCTCCTTCGCGACGTCAGGAACGTAAATCCCACCCGACGTCTTCTCCATCTCCTCTTCCGAGTACTTGATTACGACCCTGTCCTTGAGCGGCTTGATCTTCATGACCGTACCTCCTTATCACAACATGGTTTGTTAGCACTCGCTAGCAACGAGTGCTAATATACCTCGGGCGCCTACCGGGTGACAAGGGTAAATATCCCCAAATATGAGGATATAACAGGTCTTTTCAGTCTTTTTTTATATTTTTGGCCTTTTTTTGGAGCGAAGAGAATCAGAAGCGCCTGGATCCTCGGGGCAGCCACAGCTTTATCGTCAGCAGGCCCGCGATGAAGCCGCCGACATGGGCAAACCACGCGACACCGCCCTGCTGCAGCGCCCCTTTGCTGAGGATTCCGCTGAGAATCTGAATGAGGGCCCAGAAGCCGATCACGATTACGGCGGGGATCTTCACAATCTGAAAAAAGAAGCCGAAAAAAAGAATCGTGTAGACCTGGGCACGGTGGAAGAGAAGGAGGTATGCCCCCAGCACGCCTGAGATCGCCCCGCTGGCGCCTATCATGGGGATAGTAGAGGCGGGATCGGTCACCGCGTGGCTGTATGCCGCGACCACTCCGGAAAAGAGATAGAACAGGAGGAACCTTGCGTGCCCTATAGAGTCCTCGATGTTGTCGCCAAAGATCCAGAGGTAGAGCATGTTCCCCGCCAGATGCAGCAACCCGCCATGGAGGAACATCGAGGTGAACACGCTCGTCACCGGACTGACAGGCTGAAATGACTGAAAGGATACGAGGGTATGAGGGATAGCGCCGAAGTAGAAGGCAATACGCTCTTCCCCCAGGGGTGACGTCACCTGCCACATGAAGACCAGGCAGTTAGTCACGATGAGCCCTACGGTGACGAAAGGGAAAGTCCTAGTCGGATTATCATCCTTATATGGGATCATGTCGCTGCCTCATGGTGGTTCTCAATTCGTGCGTGATGATCCTATTGTATCCCACGACGGCTACAAATTCATCTTTCGCCTTGCGCTCAGGCGGTACCGTCACCGATAATCTAATGTATGACAATCCTTCCTGAGAAGGACACAGAACTCCAGGGTCAGATCGAGCGGGTCACCTACACCGACGAAGCCGCCGGCTACGCAGTTGCCAAGCTCAGGGTCAAGGGCCGGAGGGACCTGGTCACAGTGGCGGGGAACATCCACGCGCCGAACCCCGGCGAGGTTCTCAGGCTGAAGGGGCAATGGGTCAACCATCCCAGGTACGGAGAACAGTTCAGGATCAACTCATATGAGTCGGTCATACCTGCCACGGCCGCCGGGATAGAGCGGTACCTTGGGTCAGGCCTCATAAGGGGCATCGGTCCCATCATGGCAAAGCGCATTGTCGCCGCCTTCGGAACCGACACCTTCGCCGTCATAGAGGATTCCATCGAGAAACTGAGGCAGGTGGAAGGCGTCGGCACAGGAAGGATCGAGATGATCAGAAAAGCGTGGGACGAGCACAAGGAGATCAGGGAGGTCATGCTTTTCCTCCAGGACCACGGTGTCGGTTCGGCGTACGCCACAAAAATCTTCAGACACTACGGGAAGGAAGCGATCAGGATCCTAAAGGAGAACCCTTACAGGATGGCTCATGATATCTTCGGCATCGGGTTTCTCACTGCCGACAGGATAGCAGGGAAACTGGGGATTGCCAAAGACTCCCCGATGAGGGCTGAGGCAGGGATCGTCTATGTCCTTCACAGACTGGCGGATGAGGGTCATGTCTGCTGCCCCTATGAGGAACTCATCGCCGAATGCGCCAGGCACCTGGACATCGCGGAAAACGGCCGCAAGATCCTGGAGATCGGAAGGGAGACGATCACCAGGGCACTCGCGGCATTGGCGCTCGACAAGAGGATTGTCATGGAGGAGATCAACGAGGGCGAGATCCGGGAGAACAACAAGGCAGTGTATCTCGCCAAGTACCACATCTGTGAAACAGGGATCGCTGAAAGCCTGAAAAGGCTCCTCGGTGCAGCGAAGCAGTTGAGTCCCTTCGACCCGGCAGAGGCCGTGACGTGGGCGCAAAGGGATCTCGGCATCGAGCTCTCGCAGAGTCAGATGCGCGCGGTCACCGATTCCATATCCAACAAGGTCATGGTCATCACAGGGGGCCCGGGGACGGGGAAAACAACGATCATCAGAGCGATCATCAGGATCTACGGGAAGCTCAGCCGGAGTATCCTGCTTGCCGCTCCCACGGGAAGGGCTGCCAAGAGGATGTCCGAGGCCACCGGACTGGAGGCGAAGACCATGCACCGCCTGTTGGAGTTCTCACCTCAGGATGCCGGATTCAAGAGGAACGATGACAACCCCCTCGAAGCAGACCTCATCGTCATTGACGAGGTGTCGATGGTCGACACCGTCTTGATGTATCACCTGCTAAGGGCAGTACCGGACGGCGCCACACTTGTCCTGGTTGGTGACGTCGACCAACTCCCCTCCGTGGGTGCCGGCGATGTGCTGAGGGACATCATCGATTCCGGTCTCGTCCCCACGGTGAGACTCACGGAGATATTCAGACAGTCCGGGGGAAGCCTCATCGTCATGAATGCCCACAGGGTGAACCGCGGCGAGATGCCTTACCTCGGACATGATCCAGAAAAACCTCAGGATTTCTATTTCATGCCTGCGGAGCAGCCTGAAGAGATCCTCGATAAGGTCATCCGCCTTTGCAAAGACCGCATACCCGGAAAATTCGGCTTTGACCCTGTCAGGGACATTCAGGTGATAACCGCAATGCACAAAGGGATCGTCGGGACCGTGAACCTCAACCGCGCACTGCAGGAAGCTCTGAATCCATCGCCCGACGAACTCTCCAGGGGCGCCAGGGTCTTTCGCAGGGGAGATAAAGTCATGCAAATCGTGAACAACTACGACAGGGAGACCTTCAACGGCGACATCGGGACCATCACGGTCATCGACAGGGAATCGCAGGAACTCACGGTGGATTACGAAGGGAGACTGGTCGCCTATGATTTCAATGACCTCGACGAGATCGTCCAGGCCTATGCAACATCGGTCCACAAGTCACAGGGGAGCGAGTACCCGGCGGTGGTCATACCTGTCCATACGCAACACTACCTGCTGCTTCAGAGAAACCTCCTTTATACGGCGATCACGAGGGGCAAGAAACTCGTGGTGATCGTCGGAACCAAGAAAGCCCTCGCCATAGCGGTACGCAACGACAAACTGCGGAAACGCCATACGCGCCTGAAACAGAGACTGACCCAGTAGAAGATTGCGGCCGGTTTGTCGGACATAGATGCCATGCGGAACTGGCTAACACAAGAGCGGTGCACAAACCGCTTTCGGGTATAATGGAAGATGCTCCCTTTTCCCCAAGTAGATCCCGAGATCGTAAGAGTCGGCCCCCTGTCTGTCAGGTGGTATGGGGTGATGTACCTGCTCGGCTTCGCAGCATCCTACCTGCTCGTGAAATACCAGGTAAGGAAGAAAGGCGTTCCCCTTGCCAAAGACACGATTGAATCACTCTATTCCTACCTCATCCTCGGCCTGCTGGTCGGCGCGCGCCTCGGCTACGTCCTCTTTTATAACCTTTTCCACTACCTGCATCATCCGCTCGAGATCTTCGCAGTGTGGGAGGGCGGGATGTCCTTTCACGGCGGACTCATCGGGAGCATACTTGCGGGCATCGTATTCTGTAAGAGGTTCGGTGTCGGTTTCTGGCGACTCTCGGACCTTGTCATCGTGACAACGCCCATCGGCCTTGCCCTCGGGAGGCTCGGCAACTTCATCAACGGAGAACTTTACGGCAGGATTACCGACGTGCCCTGGGGCATGGTCTTCCCTTCAGGCGGCCCTTTACCACGCCATCCGTCCCAGCTCTATGAAGCCTTTCTGGAGGGAGTAGTGCTTTTCACCATCCTCTGGCTGGCAAAGGACAGGGTGCGAAAGCCGGGGACGCTCACAGCCCTATTCCTTATGCTTTACGGGAGTTTCAGGTTCGCTGTTGAGTTCTTCAGGGAGCCGGACGCCCATCTCGGCTTCGTCGCAGGTCCCTTTTCGATGGGGCAGCTACTCAGCACTGCGATGGCTCTCACAGGATTGATGCTCCTTGCGTGGCGGAGAAGGGCGTGAACGCTCGATGGAGGTTGGCCGCTCGAGGCTGACTCTTGTGATATACTGATACCATAGCGCCGGAACGTACCTCAGGCAACGGTGAACCAGTCTACACTGAACAGTATCAAGAGGCACCTCTTCTTCGAATTCATGAACGCCGTCGGCAGGGTGTTCGTCCTGGTGAAGCATTCCGAAGACGTGGTCCTCGGCAAGAGGGGATTCACCGCAGAGGAGAGGGAGAAGGGGATAATCCTGGTGTTCAACGCACGCATGAACGCCATGTGGGACGAGTACGGGATCACCGCTACGCTCGTCTTCGGGAGCGCCCCGCAGAAATGTTTCATCCCCGCCGATAACGTGGTAGCGGTATACTCGCCTGAAATGAACGCCCAGTTCATCGTGACTCCCCGGTCGACAGGCGCACGGCAGCATGAGGGGGTCCTCTCTTCCGACGCACCCGCAGAACAACCGGGGCGTCAGGCGAATCCGTTGCCCGCAGACTACGGTGCATCCCCACGCAAGAGTGTTTCCGGAAAGGGCCGCGGCGGCCCTAAGCCGCGGGAACGGGCGGACCTCACAGGTCGCGCAGGCAACGTGATAAAGGTCGATTTTTCGAAAAAACTGAGGGAAAAGGGGAAGACCTAGCGTCCCCCGGAGCGAAACATGGATACTGATTCCATCATTCACACGGTGATCGTGGAAAACCTAAGGCGCCGTCTTGGTAGGGATTACCGGGAAGTCGTCGTCAGTCCCGACGGGGACCCTGACATCACACTCGGCAACCACGGGCTCGTCCTCGCAGTGGTTGAGGTCGAGACGGAAGCGAGCATCTCGAACGAGAAAGCTGAGAAGTGGCGCAGGATGGCGCATGCAGGGACCAAGCTCATCCTGATGATACCAAGGAGCGCGCGCGCGCGGGTCACCGAGATCCTCTGGCAGGAGGGAATCGCCGATAAGGTGAGCCTGGGGACTTACGAGATCGTGATCAACATGCCGTGATCATGCCCCGTGGCTCGTATTTCACACGGCAAGCCCTATACCCTGGCGCTTCTCACATTACGGACAATTCGGTCTAGCGGCACTCCTCCTTTACGTCGGTGGGCACGGACATGTGCCGTATGATCCTGCCCTCTGCAAGGTAGATCACCATCTCGGCGACGTTCGTCGCATGGTCAGCGATACGCTCCAGGTACTGGGCGACGAAGCTTATCTTCATGGCCCAGCAGATGCGCTCCGGCGCCTCGGTCATCAGCATGAGGAGTTCGCCCAAGATCGTGTGTTTCAGATCGTCGATCTTCTGGTCCCTCATGATCACGTCCATTGCGAGCCGCTTGTCCTTGTTTACAAAGGAGTCAAGGGCGTCTCTCGTCATGCCCTGAGCGATTTCCCTCATCCTCGGGATGTCGACGAAAGGGGCGAGGATCGTCTCCTTCTTGAGTTCCAGTGCCCTCTGGGCGATATTCACGGCGAGGTCACCCATCCTCTCGATGTCGGTGGTGATCTTCATAGCCGTCGTGATGAACCTGAGGTCACCCGCCTTCGGCTGCCGGAGGGCGATGAGTTTGAAGCACATCTCATCAACCTCTACATCAAGGGCATTCACCTCATGTTCCCTCTCGAGCACCTGCTTCGCAAGTTCCTCGCTCTTGTCAAGGAGAGCGCGGACGGAATCTTTGATGGCGCTCTCCACAAGGGCTCCCATCTTGAGGAGCTTTCCCTTAAGCTGTGCAAGTTCCTCGTCAAAGACCGCCATTAGCCGAACCTCCCCGTGATGTAGTCCTCCGTGAGTTTTTCGGAGGGTGCTGTGAAAATCTTGTCGGTCCTGTCGAACTCGATGAGCTCGCCGAGCATCAAGAAGCCCGTCCAGTCAGATATCCTCGCTGCCTGCTGCATATTATGCGTAACGATAATGATCGTGATCTCTTTCTTCAGAATTGCCGCGAGTTCTTCTATCTTTGATGTGGATATCGGGTCAAGAGCGGACGTGGGCTCATCGAAGAGCAGAACCTCCGGTCTCACTGCCAACGCCCTGGCGATGACAAGCCTCTGTTGTTGCCCGCCCGAAAGATCATAGGCGCTGGCACTGAGCTTGTCCTTCACCTCATCCCAGAGCGCAGCATGGACGAGGGCCTTTTCGACGCTCTCCGACAGATCAGACCTTTTCCTGACCCCATTCAACCTGAGGCCATAGGCAATATTGTCAAAGACGTTCATGGGAAACGGAGTGGGCTTCTGAAAGACCATCCCTATACGGCTTCGAAGATTTATGAGGTCCGTACCATCGGAAAGAATATTCTTACCTTGAAATACTATCTCTCCCTCGTATCTGTTGCCTGGATACAGATCGTGCATACGGTTGAAACATCTGAGAAGAGTCGTCTTGCCGCAACCCGACGGGCCGATGAGGGCAGTGACGCTGTTCTTATAGACTGGAAAGGTGACCTTCTTGAGGGCGTGTATATCTCCGCTATAGTAGAAATTCAGCCCCTTGACGTCGAGTTCCACGCTTCTGGTCATTTCCCATATCTCCACTTGATGATGAGCCTGCCGACAATCGTCAGCACGAGTACGAAGAGCGTGATGACGAATGCCGCCGCCCAGGCCTGGCCGTGCCAGTCATCATAGGGGCCCATCGCATACTGGAATATGGTCACCGTGAGGGAGGCTATGGGCTCCTTCATATTCAGCGAGAAGAATGAGTTATTGAAAGAGGTGAACAGAAGCGGCGCCGTCTCACCTGCCACACGTGCAATTGACAAGAGAATTCCGGTGAGAATGCCGGTGGCCGCTCCCCGGTATACCACTTGGACGATGACCTTGTAATAAGGGGCGCCGAGCGCGAAAGCAGCTTCCCGCAGCGTCCACGGAACGAGAGACAGCATGCTCTCGGTGGTTCTCAGGACAACGGGAATCATTATGATCGAGAGGGCAACAGACCCCGCCCACCCGCTGAAGTGGCCTACAGGTTTCACGAGCACGGCATATATGAAAGTCCCTATGACGATGGAGGGAACGCTCACCATGATATCTGAAAGTACGCTTATTATCCTTGCGAGGGTTCTGCCACGTGCATACTCGGCAAGAAAGGTCCCTCCGAGCACGCCGACGGGCACACCTATCGCCGTTGCCGCGAAAGTAATGAGCAACTGTCCCACAAAGGCGTTCCTCAGCCCGCCCCCTTCAATGCCTGGCGGTGCAGGGTCTTCAGTGAAGAGACTCAGGTTCAACGCCTTCATACCGTGGACGAGCACATCTCCAAGTATGAAAACGAGCCAGAATAGTCCGGAAAGGGCGGCAAAAGTACTCAGGGAAAGGGCGATGTAGCCCCGGATTTTCCGCCTCCGCTCCCTCGTCATCGTGGATATCTCCTCTCCGCCCTGATTAGGACGATTTTCGCTATAGCGAGAGTGATGAAGCTCATCACAAAGAGCACAAGAGCCAGGTAAAAGAGGGAAGAGAGGTAGACATCCTTGTCCGCCTCGGCAAATTCATTTGCCAGGGTGACTGTTATAGTCGCTGCGGCATCCAGGAGAGAGGTGGTTATCCTGTGATTGTTCCCGAGGACGAAGGCGACTGCCATCGTCTCGCCAAGTGCCCTTCCGAGGGAGAGAACCACTCCCCCAAAGACTCCGAGTTTCGAATAAGGGAGTACTATATTCTTGACGACCTCCCACTTCGTGGCGCCGAGGGCATAGGCGGACTCCTTAACGACAGCCGGCGTGAGATTGAAGGAATCCCTCGATATGCTCGCGGTAAAGGGGATGATCATGATGCTGAGTATGACGCTCGCAGTGAGAAGGTCGATGCCCATCGGAGTCCCTATGAACAGCACTGATACGAGGGGTATGCCTGCCGTAATCTTCTTCAGGAATGGTTCGATGTGGGCACTCATTATCGGAGAGAGTGTGAAAAAGCCCCACATGCCGTAGATTATGCTCGGGATGGAGGCCAAAAGCTCTATGGCCACGCCGATGGGGCCTTTGAGGAACTTAGGGGCGATCTCGGTGACGAATATGGCGATGCCGACGGCCACCGGAACGGCGATCGAGAGAGAGAGAGAGGTCGTCACGACAGTGCCATAAATGTTGGTCAATGCACCGAAGGATTCTTCCACAGGGTTCCAGTCCGTTGAAACCAGGAAGTCCAACACCCCGAATTTCCGGATCGCGAGCCAGGATTCGGATATGAGGACGTATGCGGTGCCGAGGATGATGAGTATGACCGAGAATGCTGCAAGGCCGGTGATCGAAGAGAAGGCCACATCGAAGAGATTCTTCCTCGCAAGTCTTGCCAATGCAATCCTCAGTAATAGTAATAGGATGTCAAAAGGCCTTCAGATTGATTCTTAAAAAAAGAGACAAAAGACGATAGACGGATTAGGTATTATGATAAATACCTGATCTCCATATTTCAACGCTAAGCATCGGGCGGTTAAAGGATTCCGTTCGTCTTCCAGTACGCCTTGACTTTCTCTTTGAGCGATTTCGGAAGGGGGACATAGATGAGCTCTTTGGCCTTGGCGTCACCGTTCTTGAAAGCCCAGTCAAAGAATCTGACAACGTGCTTATTGCCTTCGGTCTTCTCTTTTGCGAGGAGTATAAAGGTAGCTCCTGCGATCGGCCACGCCCCCTTGCCGGGTGCGTTGGTGAGCCAGAGATAGAAATCCTTCCTTGCATCGAAGTCTGCCGTTTCGGCTGCATTCTCGAAGCTCTCGAAGCTGGGAACGACGAAATTACCCGCTCCATTCTTGAGCTGTATATAATTAAGCTTGTTCTGTTTTGCATAGGCAAATTCTACGTATCCCAGGGCATTGGCGGTTCTCTTCACGTAGTTTGCCACCCCTTCGTTACCCTTGCCCCCGATACCGACACGAAATTTCACCGCCTTTCCTTCGCCTACCCGCTCTTTCCACGCAGGGCATCCTTCGCTCAGGTAATGGGTGAATATGGCGGTCGTTCCCGAACCGTCTGAACGATACACGACGGTCACGTCATTGTGGGGAAGTTTAATCTGGGGGTTCATCTTTCTTATCTTTTCGTCATCCCAGAATTTGATCTCGCCAAGAAACAACCGGCACAGGGTGTCGGCGTCAAGCTTCAGCCGCCCCGGTTCAACGTTCCCGAGGTTCACCACCGGCACGACCCCTCCGATTACCGCCGGGAACTGGAGCAACTTCTCCTTCTGAAGCTGCTCGGGTTTCAAAGGATCATCTGTCGCGCCGAAATCGACGGTCCTCTCGGTAATCTGTCTCTGTCCTCCTCCTGAGCCGACAGATTGGTAGTTGAGTTTGGTGCCCGTGACGTTGTTGTATTGATATGCCCAGGCAGAATACACCGGATAAGGGAAGCTGGCGCCCGCACCGTTGATGGTTTCTGCGGCATTCCCATGGGCTATGGATAAGCCCAGTGCCACTATAAATGCCAGTACAACATTCAGAACAACCTGCATATCTCGTCCCCCTTCTCGGTCTAAATGATGCTCTTACGTCACTTTGTAGTATACGCTGCCGATGTTACCGGCCTGTTAAAGCAATGTTACATATTCGTTACAGGCCGATCTTAGCCGTCGTTTCCATGACGCATAGTGCTTCTCGTGGATAGTTGTTCGTGCAATGTCTCCCGATGTCGTAAAGACTCGCCGGCGTCAGTGTCTCGCGCCGTGCTGCTCCTCGCCTTCCAGTTGTGTTTCAGTATGTATTGCTGCAGGTGCGGACATTCCATCGCTTCCATCATGCTCTCATCTTTTCAGACTCTACGATAACAGTTGAATGTGACACCGACATGACGGCTGTGTGAAATCTCTGCTACGCCCCGGGGGTCAGCTGTTTAACCGGGTCCTCCCATCGAAAGGAGGATGTTACAAGACAAGAGGGGCGGCAGGTGCCCGTGCGTCCTGCCGCCCCATGATGCTCCTTCAGGTGCTGCCAGCCAGCATTATTCAAACGTTCGTGACAGCATCAGCACCTCAGACCTAGCGTGGGAATTGCCTATTTCAGTTCGCGCTCACCATCCTGAGGGCTCTGCCTATGGCGGGTATGAAGTCCTTCTTCCTTGAGAGCACTGCCGGCAGGACACAGGTGTTTTCCTTCACCTCCACGTCGAAGGCTCTTTCGACCATCCAGGTCTCCCCCTTCACGAGCACCCTCTCGTGCCCCGCAGTGAGCGGGTTCGTCACGAGAAGGGCTGTGAGATCATACCCGCGGGCTGTCCGTATCCTCTCGAGCTCCTCCAGTAGTTCTTCCTCCCTGAGGTCGACCTCCTCGCAATCGAGCACCATCATCTGGCTCACGCCGAGGCTCTTGCCTCCCACTTGGAACTCTTTGAAGTCGGCGGCGATCAGTTCTGCGGCGCTCTTGCCTGCCGTGTTGATGCTCGCTTGGAGCAGTTCCTTTCCGTATTCCTTGAGAGAAACCTCCGCAATCTCAGCGAGCTTCTCAGCCGTCTGGCGGTCGCGCTCCGTAGTCGTGGAAAGAGACAGGAGCAGCGTATCGGAGAGGATGCCTGAAAGGAGCAATCCCGCGATATCGGCAGGTATGCGCACCTGGTAGAGGAACATAGTTCCTGCCACGAGCGTGCAGGTGCTTCCAACCGGGTCGTTGTACACATAAATCGGCGCCACGGTCGAGATATCGCCGACGCGGTGGTGGTCGATAATCTCCAGTATCTCCGCCTCCTCGATGCCCTCCACCGCTTGCGAGATCTCGTTGTGGTCGACCAGGACCGCACGCTTCTCCACAGGCGTAAGAAGGTCCGTCCGTGTCACAAAGCCGGCCAGGCGGTCATCGTTGTCCACGACCACAGCCGAGTGATAGTCGGATTCGACGATCCTCTTCCTAAGCTCCGAGATCGTCGTGGCAAGATAGACCGTAGGGCAGCGCTGATACATGATCTTCTCGACAGGCACCGACATGGTCATGAGCTGAAATGTCGCGAAGGCGTCGTGGGGCGATGAAAGGAGAAGGGCTCCCTTCTCCTCCGCCGCGGCGACGACGTCGTTACCTATCGGTATCCCGTCCGTGACGATCAGGGCCGAACAGCCGGCGTGAATGAGATCGAACTGTATGTCGTGCTGATCCCCGATGATCACGACATCACCCTCGCGGACCCTGTTGATGATCGTTCCCTTCTGCATCGACGCAATG
>JBLMXV010000071.1:0-2689 GCA_050257935.1 Chloroflexota bacterium | reverse complement strand
GCTTCCTCCGCGCCGCCAAAGAGCGCAGCGCCCGCGAATGGAGCCAGCATATCGGCCGCTTCTTCGTGCTGATGGGGACGTTTGGCTACATCCTCATACCCATCGACCTGCATCAGAAAATTGCCGCCACGATTGTCACCCGACCGCTCAACCCGGAACGATCACGTCACGAAGTACGGATCATGTTTTATCGCGTCGTCTGGAAAGGGGAGGGCTACGTTGAGCGGAACTCCCTCCCGCCCGGTGAACAGCGTTCGGAAATGATTCGTGACCCAGTCCTCTACCAGCAGTTCTTTGCCAGGTTATCCAAGGCCGTGTTCCTCGAGGCGCACAAGATATGAGGCGTCAGTCCGTGACGAGCGTGCGGACTCTCGGCGCGTGGCTCGCGCTCGCGGCCAGCCTCCTGGTCTACGGATGCGCCCCGGAACCCAGTCAGGATTTGTTCGCGCCGACCGAAGCGCAGATGAAGTTGCGGAGCTTCCAATCGCGCACCTTCGACGTGAGCGACCGGCAGGTGGCTATGCGCGCGGTCATCGCCGTGTTGCAGGATTTGGGATTCATCATCGAGCGGGCAAACGAACCGCTCGGTCTCGTCACGGCGGCACGGTTTTCCGAGCCCAACTATCTAGAAATCGTCGGGGTCACCGTCACCGTGCGCCCGCAAGCGGACGGCCGCATGATGATTCGGGCCAATGCCATCCACAACAACAAACCCATCGAAGATCCCAAGGTCTATCAGAACTTTTTCGCCTCGCTCGAACGGTCTCTCTTCATCACCAAAGAATGAGCAGCATGCCGATGCACGCCGGGACAGAGACCCCCTGTCTGACCATCCCGACCCGAGCCGTCCGCGGCCTGGCGATGGGGGCCGTCGTGGCCCTGTGCCTCTTCGCACAGGGATGCCTGTCCTACGAATGGGCCCATCAGATCCAGTGGGAATCCCGCGACCAAATCCTCACGTCCGAAGAAAGCCAGGTCAAGTTGCGGGCGGCGCAGACCCGCCTCTTCGACACAGCTGACCGGACCCAAGTCTTGCGAGCCGCAGTGTATTCTCTACAGGATTTGAACTTTCAGGTCGAAGTGCTCGATGAGGAACTCGGCATCGTCTCCGGGAAAAAATTCGTGGAGATCGAACGACCCAAGCTGGGCTATGACCCCACCTATCACTTATATGATGATTCAGGCCTCCTTCTCTTTACCAGGCAGTACCACCGCTGGGGTCCGTTCTGGCATCGCAGCGACCTGGTCCGCATGACCGTGACGGTGCGCAAGCGCAACGAAGCCCAACTCATCGTACGGGCGAGCGCTCAGTTCTATTTGCGCCCTCTCGAACAACCGGGACCCTACCAAATGTTCTTCCGAACCCTGGAACAAGCCCTCTTCATCGAAGGCCATCCCCTCGAGTAAGCCACCGTCAGGGTGTCCCGCCGCGTGGCTGCCTGCTCCCGTTCTCCTCACCACTCATGCCCGATGTAGGGAGGCCCAACCTTCAAGCTCAACAAGGCTGTGAAAAGGGTGCTGCTTTCGTTGGCAAAAGCAGGTAAGCTGCGGCGGTCTTCAATGATTGAGCAACAGATTCCGAACCGCTGTGCTGTTCCACTCCCGTGAGCTCAACAAGGAGGCGCGGACGATGGTGTCACGAAGGACGATCGTTTCCACCGTTCTACTGCCGGTGCTCCTGGCGGGCCTGACCCTCGCCGGCTGCGTGAAACCTGTGCCGAGAGTCGCGATCCCGGAGAAGGATGCCTCCCCACCGAAACTCATCTGGGAAGTCTACAATATGCAAACCAAGGAGACGAAGAGGATCGAGCAGGACGGCCAGTCCTTCATCGTAGCCCCCGGCGACCTCTATGTCGTGACGCTCGCCGTCGAAGACCTCGAAAGCGGCGTGAAAGAGGTCTCGCTCACCGGCAACGCGGACTATAAATGTGAGCAGGGCGGAAAGGTCGAGGAGAAGAAATATCCGCTCGAACCGCAAACACAGAAGGCCTCGCCCGGTCCCGAAAACAAAGCGCCGGTCACGGCATCGCTCACATCCAGCGTCGATCAGAGCAAGCACGGATGCACGGAACACCAACGGTTCAGTGGCGGCACCATCTCGCTGACCGGAAAGGGAGAGAATTTCCTCAACGGTGCGGGGACGAAAACCCTGCGCGTCAATTTGCAGCCCCGGCCCTCATCATAAGCAGGGCAACAGTCGAGTCGAACGGATCAGGCAGCCCTCTCCTCCAGCCGGCCGCTGCTTCGATAAGTCTTCAATTCAAACTGCCTTCCCTCAGCGCTTGTCCTACACATCGGAACCCGTTATGCGTGAGGCGTTAGGCGTGATCCGGAGCTGTTCTATCTATCCATGCGTCCCTGTCACGCATCACGCCTCACGCATCACGTTTCACGGATCATCTCCTGCCTTCCCCCTTCGGGCAGATGAGTTCGCTTCGAAACACGAGGAGTCTCAGTCGGCGAGTCGTCGGGAGGGCGCAAGGCTTGCTGACACCTGTTCTTCGTCTTTCCAAAACAGGTCCTGGCCAAAAGAGCAGATTATCTCGGCACTCGATATCCTCTGTGCTAGCCTCGCACCTATATGCAGGAGAAATGGCAGCACCATGTCACGATCGCGCGAAGGCCCTGCGGGTCGCGTGTGAGCGGCTTCCAGCGCGTCTGCGCCGTAAGTGTCGTCGCAGCCCTGGTG
>JBLMXV010000070.1:0-20517 GCA_050257935.1 Chloroflexota bacterium | reverse complement strand
ACAACACGACGATCACGGTGGAACTGATCGGGCCGATAGCGATGGAGAAGGAGCTGCGGTTTGCGATCAGAGAGGGAGGCAGGACCGTCGGCGCCGGCGTCGTCACCGAGGTGCTGGAGTAACCCATGAGGGACATCATACTCTTTCAATGCACGGAGTGCAAGAACAGGAACTACTCGAGCATGAAGAACAAGAAGAACACCCCGGACAAGCTTCAACTCAAGAAGTACTGCAGGAACTGCAGAAAGCACACCCCTCATAAGGAAATAAAGTCATAGCCGCAGCAGGGGATAGGCCAGTAGCTCTAACGGCTAGAGCATCGGACTCCAAATCCGAGGGTTGGGGGTTCGAATCCCTCCTGGCCTGCCATTTTCCTGTGCGGGCAGGGAAAAGAGAACCCGTGGAACGGCTCGGGACGGCGTACTGCACTGCGCCTTTCACGACTCTTACCGCCCGTGAACTTTCTTTGTCTTTCGGAGGATTGGAACACACATGTTAGATCGGGTGAAGAATTTCGTTGAAGAAGTGAAAATCGAGGCAAAGAAGGTGAACTATCCGGCCCGGGACGAACTGGTCGGCTCTACGTGGGTGGTGATCGCTACGGTGGTTGTCGTGTCGCTTTTCCTCGGGACGGTCGATCTCGCGCTCGCGAAGATCGTGCGGATGCTGGTGCACTAGGGCAGATGGCGAAACGCTGGTATGTCGTGCACACATATTCGGGGTTCGAGGAGAAAGTAAAGGTCTCCATTGAAGAGCGGGTCAAGCTCGCAGGGCTCGAGGAGAAGGTCGGTCAGATCCTGATCCCGACCGAGAAGGTAGTCGAGCTGAAAGGAAAGAAGAAACGGGAGACAGACAGGAAGTTCTACCCCGGGTATATCCTCGTCGAGATGGACCTTGATGACGAGACGTGGCACTTGGTGAAGACTACCCTGCGTGTTACCGGATTCGTGGGCGGGACCAGGCCTGTGGCGCTTCCGGAAGAGGAAGTGGATGTAATCGTCCAGCAGATGGAGAGGGGGCCTGCACCTGTGGTGAAGAGCCAGTTCGAGAAGGGGGAACAGGTGCGGATCACCGACGGGCCTTTCAGTAATTTCGTGGGTTTCATCGACGACGTTGACATGGACCATGGCAGGATGCGCGTCATGGTCAGCATCTTCGGAAGACAGACGCCCGTGGAGCTTGCTTTTTCCCAGGTGGAAAAGGCATGAACAGGCGGCGGTGACGACTCTTCGGCACAGGGAAGAGCCGTGCTGACGATGTATGATTACCGGCCGTGACAGACGACTAATGCATGCGGAGGAATAGATGGCAAAGAAGGAAGTAGTGGGGCAGGTCAAGCTGCTCATTCCGTCGGGAAAGGCGAACCCTGCGCCGCCAGTCGGACCGGCTCTCGGACCTCATGGCATCAACATCATGGAGTTCTGCAAGCAATTCAATGCGCAGACGCAGAGCATGGCCGACACCATTCTGCCGGTCGTGATCAGTATCTACAAGGACAGGTCGTTCACCTTTGTGATCAAGACTCCGCCCGCATCGGAGCTGATCAAGAAGGCGGCGGGTATCGTGAAGGGCTCAGGGGTTCCCAACAAGGACAAGGTGGGTGTGCTCACCGATGCCCAGGTCGAAGAGATTGCGAAGGCAAAACTCCCGGACCTCAACACCACCTCTCTTGATTCGGCAAAGCAGATCATCAGGGGAACCGCGCGGAGCATGGGTGTCGACATAACGGGGTGAGGAGGAGAGATGGGCAAGAAACTGGATAACGTGGAAGCGAAGGTTGACCGGACCAAAGAGCACTCCCTGGAGGAGGCGGCGGAGCTGCTGAAAGAGCATGCGTTCGCTAAGTTCGACGAGACCGTTGACATGGCAATAAACCTTGGCGTCGACCCCCGCAAGTCCGATCAGATGGTGAGAGGCACCGTAGTGCTCCCATACGGGACGGGCAAGTCCGTGAGGGTCCTCGTATTTGCGAAGGGTGAAAAAGAAAAGGAGGCGACCGACGCCGGTGCGGATTACGTTGGCGCAGAGGATCTCGTCGAGAAGATCCAGCAGGGCTGGCTCGAATTCGACAAGGCGGTCGCGACCCCTGACATGATGGGCACTGTCGGCAAGCTGGGAAAGATCCTGGGCCCCCGCGGTCTCATGCCGAACCCGAAGCTCGGTACGGTGACCTTCGACATCGCGAAAGCGGTGAAGGAGATAAAGGCAGGCAAGGTGGAGTACAAGGTCGAAAAGGCGGGAATCGTTCATGTGCCTGTCGGAAAGATATCCTTCGACAGGGAAAAGATCGTTGAGAACTCTCTCGCCGTCCTGAAGTCGGTGGTGCGGGCCAAGCCTGCGTCTTCCAAAGGAAAGTACATAAAGAAGATCACGCTGTCATCGACCATGGGCCCCGGTCTCAAGATCGATATTGCGAGGTTGAAGATTACCTGAGAGCGTTTTGACGTGCACAGGCATCGCCTGTGGGTATCACTGTCGGAGACAGTAGGCCGGGCACATATCTGCCCGTTAATCGGCCGTGAAGGTCGGCCTGCCGAGACACACGTGGAATTGTCGAAGGAATTGCAGACGATTTCACGCGCGGCACAGCGTAGCACTCACTGCCTGCCAGAGGTCTCCGGGAAAGGAGGAATGCCCTGATCACCAAGGAAAGAAAAGCACAGCAGGTCACCTATCTGCAGGACCGGTTTGCCTCGTCCACGGCGGTCCTCTTTACCGAATACAAGGGACTGACAGTCGCCGAGATGTCGGACCTGAGGAGCGCTTTAAAGCAGGTAGGAGGGGAGTATAAGGTGGTGAAAAACACCCTTATACGTATCGCCTCGAAGGGGACACCGGTGGAGGCGGCGGAAGAGGTCTTTATCGGCCCGACGGGTATCGCTTTTGGATTCGATGACCCCATAGCCGCCGCGAAAAAGGTGATCGAGTATGCAGAGAAGAACGACAAGTTCAAGCTGAAGAGCGGCGTGATCGAGGGGAAGCTCTGCTCCGTCTCCGATCTCAAGACTATAGCCAAGCTGCCGCCGCGCAATGTCTTGCTCAGTGTTCTCGCGGGCACATTTCAGGCCCCGCTCACGAAACTCGCCGGTGTGCTGAATGCCACCGTAGCCCGCTTCGGTCATGCCCTCGAGGCATTGAAACAGAACAGAAGTTAGCAATATTAAGGAGGAGTGTCAATGGCCATCACGAAAGAGGACGTGTTCTCATTTATCGATAACATGACGATCCTTGATATGTCCCAGTTCATCAAGGAATTTGAAGAACGCTATGGCGTGACCGCCGCGGCGCCTGTGGCAATCGCAGCGGCACCTGCAGCAGGTGCGCCCGCTGCTGCTGTGGAGGAGAAAACGAGCTTCGACGTCATCCTCACCGCCGCGGGAGAGAAGAAGATCCAGGTCATCAAGGTGGTGAGGGAACTGACCGGTCTTGGTCTTAAAGAGGCGAAGGATCTGGTGGACGGAGCGCCCAAGCCGGTGAAGACCGGCGTGTCTAAGGAAGAGGCTGAGGCTGTCAAGTCCAAGCTTGAGGCAGAGGGGGCGAAAGTAGAAGTAAAGTAAGAAACGAGTGTCAGCGGCCGGTGTTATCCGGTGCCGGCTGTTGACACTCATCATTCACACCACACAAGGAGTGCCATGACCAAGCCTTTACGCGACAGGGAAGATTTCGGTAAAGTCCGCGCCGTAGTGGATGTCCCGTATCTGATGGAGTTTCAGAGGAAGTCCTTCGAGAGATTTCTTCAGAAAGACGTTCTACATGACCAGAGGGTTGACGAGGGCCTGCAGGCTGCATTCAGCAGCGTTTTCCCGATCACTGACTACAACGATACCGTCTCGATTGACTTCGTCTCATACTCTCTCGCGGAGTCGAAGATCATGCCCGTGGAGTGTCTTGTCAAGGGGCTGACCTATGCGGCGCCGATAAAGATCAAGGTGAGGCTCAACATCTGGGACAAGGGTGAGGGTGACGGAAAAGTGCTGAGGGAGTCGCGGGAGCAGGAGGTCTATATCGGCGAAATGCCGATCATGACCGACACCGGCAGCTTCATCATCAACGGGACCGAAAGGGTCATCGTGAGCCAGTTGCATCGTTCCCCCGGCGTCTACTTCGCTCCTGACAAGGGTAAGACGCATGCGAGCGGCAGGCTGCTGTACACCGCCCGGGTGATACCCGTACGGGGTTCGTGGCTCGATTTCGAGTTTGATGCGAAGGACATACTGTACGTGAGGATCGACCGCCGGAGGAAGCTGCCGGCGACTATCGTGTTGAAGGCGCTGGGGTATTCGAACGAGGAACTCCTGAAGACCTTTTATCCTGTCGAAGAGATCAGCATCAAGGGCAGGGACAACTTTACCAGGGTCGTGAGCGACGTCCTTGCCGGCGTGCGGACGAGGTACTCGATCAATGCGCCTGAGACCGGCGAACTCATCGTGAAGGAGGGCAGCAAGATTACCAAGATAGCCCTCAAGAAGATGGAGTCATGCAGTATCAAGGAGATCCCCATAGCGAGGAACGAGATAGTCGGCAGGGTGACGCTTAGGGACATCGTGGACCCTTCCACCGGCGAGATTGTGCTTGATGGGAACAAAGAGATCTCCGAGGAAATATTCGAGAAGATCCTCTCACTTGGCATCACTACGCTCCATCTTCTCTTCATCGACAATGTGAATTACCTTCCCTCCCTCAGGGAGACCCTTCTTACCGACAAGGTGAGCACTCCCAAGGATGCGTTGAAGGAGATCTATAAGAAGCTGCGGCCCGGCGAACCTGCCACCGAGCAGGCCGCCCGTGAGTTGTTCAGCGGTCTGTTCTTCGATCCGAAAAGATATGACCTCTCGCCTGTGGGCAGGGCCAAGGTGAACGAGAAGATCGGCCTCACCGTCCCGCAGGATATGCGCGTACTTACCAACACGGACGTCGTTGAGATCGTGCGATACCTCCTGAACCTCAGGACGGGGAAGGGTGAAGTGGACGACATCGATCACCTCGGGAACAGGCGCATCAGGGGTATCGGAGAACTCCTCGAAAATCAGTTCAGGATAGGGCTGGTGCGCATGGAGCGGGCGATCAAGGAGAAGATGACACTTACCGAGATCGACACCGCAATGCCCCATGACCTCATCAACGCGAAGCCGGTCATGGCCGCGGTCAAGGAATTCTTCGGATCGAGCCAGTTGAGCCAGTTCATGGACCAGACGAACCCGCTTTCGGAGATCACTCATAAGCGGAGGCTGTCCGCCCTCGGTCCCGGAGGTCTCACCCGCGAGCGCGCCGGGTTCGAGGTGAGGGACGTCCACCCTACTCACTACGGGAGGATATGCCCTATCGAGACCCCCGAAGGCCCGAACATCGGGCTCATCACCTCTCTGGCCACCTACGCCAAGATCAATGACTTCGGTTTCATCGAAGCGCCCTACCGCCGGGTGGTGAACGGGCGTGTGAGTGATGATATCGAATACCTGACCGCGTCGCAGGCGGAACGTCATGTCATCGCCGAGGCGACGTCTCCCATCGACAAGCGGAACCATCTCATCGGCGAAGCGGTCTCCGCGCGGATTGGGGGCGATTTCAAAATGGTCTCGCCTTCAGACGTGGAATATATGGATGTGTCGCCGAAGCAGATCGTGAGTGTGTCCGCATCGCTCATCCCATTTCTTGAAAATGACGACGCGAACAGGGCACTCATGGGTTCCAACATGCAGAGGCAGGCGGTGCCTCTCCTGAGACCCGAGGCTCCCATTGTCGGGACGGGCATGGAGCATGTTGCTGCCCGTGACTCGGGATGGCTCGTGCTCGCAAGGCGGGCGGGAGTCGTGGAAAGCGTGGACTCGTCCCGCATTGTTGTGCGGGTCACTGAGTCCGGCGGCGGTGTGGACATATTCAACCTTGTCAAGTTCCAGCGTTCCAATCAGGGAACCTGCATGAACCAGAAGCCTCTCGTGGATGTCGGTGACGTCGTGGATCGCGGGGGCATACTTGCCGACGGTCCTTCCACTGAAATGGGCGAACTGGCGCTCGGCAAGAACGTCGTTGTCGCCTTCACGCCGTGGGGAGGCTATAACTTCGAGGACGCGATCCTTGTGAGCGAACGGCTGGTCAAGGATGACGTGTACACGTCCGTTCATGTCGAGGAGTTCGATGTGGAGGCCCGCGACACCAAACTCGGTCCGGAGGAGATCACGAGGGACATCCCGAATGTGGGAGAGGATGCGCTGAGGAACCTCGACGAGAGCGGGATAATCAGGATCGGCGCTGAGGTTCAGGCGGGAGACATACTTGTCGGGAAGGTCACCCCGAAGGGCGAGACGATGCTCACGCCGGAAGAGAAGCTCCTGCGCGCCATTTTCGGCGAGAAAGCAGAGGAGGTCAAGGAGAGCTGCCTCTACGTGCCCCCGGGCATAGAGGGCGTTGTGGTCGACGTGAGGGTGCTTTCGCGGAAGGGTATAGAGAAGGATGCAAGGACGAAGAGCATTGAAGAAGACGCGGTCGCCCGTCTCCAGCGGGATCTCGAGGAGGAGATCAAGATATTGAAGGAGGAGAAGGCCAGCAGGCTGCGCGTCCTCCTCAACGGGCAAAAGCTGCTCGATGACCTCAAGGACCCCAAGACGAAGGAGGTGCTCGGCGCCAAGGGCAAGAAGCTGAATGAGTTGCAACTCAGGAAGGTAAAGGATGAGTTGCTCCCGAAGGCGAAGATAGAGGATCCCGAGACGCGGCTGAGGATCGACGAGGCCCATGCCGAGATCAACCAGCAGATCAAGCAGCTCGAAGCTCTCTACCAGGAAAGGATAGAGAGGGTCAAGAAGGGGGACGAGCTTCTCCCCGGAGTAAACAAGGTGGTGAAGTGCTACATCGCAATGAAGAGGAAGGTCCAAGTGGGTGACAAGATGGCGGGGCGCCATGGTAACAAGGGGGTTGTCTCGATGATCCTACCGGAAGAGGACATGCCCTACCTCCCGGACGGCACGCCCGTCGATGTTGTGCTGAACCCTCTCGGCGTTCCTTCCAGAATGAACGTGGGTCAGATCCTCGAGACCCATCTCGGGTGGGCCGCAAAGGACTTGGGCAGAAAAATAGGAGAGCTGTGCGAGAAACACCAGGCAATCGGCGAAATTCGGAAGCTCCTTAAGGAGGTCCGTGAGAAGGATAAGAAAGACAAGGAGGCGGCGAGGCGGATAGATGAACTGTCGGACGAGGAAACACTTCACACCGCCAGAAAGCTCGTCGACGGAGTGCCCGTCGCCACGCCGGTGTTCGAAGGTGCGAAAGAGGAGGAGATCAAGAGCCTCCTGAAGAGGGCCGGACTCCCTACCACGGGACAGATAGTGCTGAGCGATGGCAGAACGGGAGAACCGTTCAGGAGACCGGTCACTGTGGGGTGCATGTACATGCTCAAGCTTCATCACTTGGTCGCAGACAAGATTCATGCGCGTTCCATCGGGCCTTACTCTCTCGTCACACAGCAGCCACTTGGCGGCAAGGCGCAATTTGGTGGCCAAAGGCTCGGCGAGATGGAGGTCTGGGCCCTCGAAGCATATGGTGCGGCACACACGCTCCAGGAGTTTCTGACGGTGAAGAGCGACGATATCAGCGGGAGGTCCCGTATGTACGAAGCGATAGTGAAGGGAGACCCGGCGCTCGAGCCCGGGGTGCCCGAATCGTTCCATGTACTAATAAAGGAGCTCCAGAGCCTCGGCCTTGATGTGGAACTCCTCGAAAAGAAGAGAAGGATGGAGGGATAAGTTGGTGGAGGACATATACGCCCTTTTTCAGAAACCGAAGAACCCCAGAGATTTCGACGCAATCAGGATCAAACTTGCCTCTCCGGAGAAGATCCGGGAGTGGTCTCATGGGGAGGTGAAGAAGCCTGAAACGATCAACTACCGGACCTTCAAGCCCGAGCATGACGGACTGTTCTGCGCTAAGATCTTCGGGCCTGTGAAAGACTGGGAGTGCCTTTGCGGCAAGTACAAGCGCATGAAGCACAGGGGTGTCATCTGCGACAAGTGCGGGGTTGAGGTGATCCAGTCCAAGGTGAGACGCGAGCGGATGGGGCACATCGAGCTCGCGACACCGGTGGCGCATGTCTGGTTTCTGAGAGGCGTGCCGAGCAGAATCGGCACACTCCTCGATATGACGGTGAGACAACTCGAAAGGGTTCTCTACTTCGAGGAGTATATCGTCATCGACCCCGGTGACACGCCGCTCAAGGAGAAGGAACTCCTTTCCGAGGAGGACTACAAGAAAAAGGTCGCCGACTACGGGAACCGTTTCCGGGCGGGCATGGGCGCCGAGGCGATACGCGAGCTGTTGAAGAAGGTCACTCTCGAGTCGCTCGTGGTCGAACTCAAGGAGAAGATTGACTCCGTGGCGTCGGTGGGGATCAAGAGGAAGCTCACGAAGAGGCTGAAGGTCGTGGACTCCTTCCTCAAGTCAGGCAACAGGCCGGAATGGATGATCCTCGATATCGTGCCGGTCCTCCCCCCGGACCTGAGACCACTGGTGCCCCTCGACGGAGGGAGGTTCGCCACGTCGGACCTCAACGACTTGTACCGCAGAGTGATCAACAGGAACAACCGACTCAAGAGGCTCATGGAGCTCAAGGCGCCGAGTGTCATCATCAAGAACGAAAAGCGGATGCTCCAGGAGGCGGTGGACGCGCTTTTCGACAACACGAAGAAATCGAAGGTGCTCAAGGCAGGGGGGAAGAGGCCGCTGAAGTCCCTGAGCGACATGATCAAGGGCAAACAGGGGCGCTTCAGGCAGAACCTTCTCGGCAAACGGGTCGATTATTCGGGACGCTCGGTGATCGTCGTAGGTCCCGAGATCTCACTCAACCAGTGCGGTCTGCCCAAGCTGATGGCCCTCGAACTCTTCAAGCCCTTCGTCTTCAACAAGCTTGAGGACAAGGGATTTGCGACCACCGTAAAGCAGGCAAAGCGGCTGCTCGAGAAGGAGAGGCCTGAAGTCTGGGATGCCCTCGAAGAGGTGATCAAAGAACATCCCGTGCTTCTCAACCGTGCCCCGACCCTCCACCGGCTTGGCATACAGGCCTTCGATCCGGTCCTTGTTGAGGGCAAGGCGATCAAGCTCCACCCCCTCGTCTGTACGGCCTTCAATGCAGATTTCGACGGTGACCAGATGGCCGTTCACGTGCCGCTCTCCCTTGAGGCGCAGATAGAGGCCCGCGTGCTCATGCTCTCCGTTAACAACCTGTTGTCGCCCGCGAGCGGGAAGCCGATCGTTGTGCCGACGCAGGACATGGTGCTCGGCATCTATTACCTCACGAAGGAAAAGAGGGGATCGAAGGGGGAGCATGTAGGACGTCGGGGGCACGACTATCTCCCTTACGCCGATGTCGACGAGGTGCTGTTCGCTTACAGCGCCGGGGCAGTAGAGGAACATGCAAAGGTCGAAGTCCGCACGAACGGAGATTTTGTCTGGACGACTGTCGGCCGCGTCGTCTTCAGCGAAATTCTCCCCGAAAAGGTTCCCTTTGAGATGGTCAACAAGGAGATGACCAAGAAGGAGCTGGGGAAGCTCATCGAATATATTTATAAGGAAGCGGGAAAGCGCGAGACCGTGGTGTTCATGAACAAGCTTGAGAAGATCGGCTTCCACTACGCGACCCTCTCGGGCATGTCGATCTCTATCGACGACATGCACATACCTTCAACGAAGCCCGGGCTGATCCGCGATGCGGAGCAGGAGGTCATGGAGGTGCAGCGGCAGTACGCCGACGGTCTCATTACACAGGGCGAGCGGTACAATAAGGTCGTTGACATCTGGGCCAACGTGACCGAACGGGTTGCCGAGGAGATGATGAAAGAACTCGGCGCAGAGGAGAGCAGGGAGCTTTCTGACGAAGAGATCAAAGAGCGAAGGTCCTTCAACAGCATCTTCATGATGGCCGACTCCGGAGCGAGGGGAAGCGTCGCACAGATAAGGCAGCTCGCAGGCATGAGAGGTCTCATGGCGAAGCCCTCGGGGGAGATCATGGAGACGCCGATCACGGCGAACTTCAGGGAAGGACTTACGCCCATGCAGTACTTCATCTCGACCCACGGCGCGCGCAAGGGTCTTGCCGACACCGCGCTGAAGACCGCAAACGCTGGATACCTCACGAGAAGGCTCGTTGACGTCGCTCAGGACGTAATCCTGGTGGAGGTCGATTGCGGCACGCGCCAGGGAATCACGATCACGGCCCTCGTGGAGGGGGGTGAAATCATCCAGACGCTGGAGGAGCGCATATTCGGCAGGACCGTCGCGGAGACCCTCAAGGACCCTATCAGCGGTGAGGTGATCGCAGCACGGAACGCTGCGATAGACGATGAGCTGGCGCGGAAGATTGTCGATGCCGGCATAGACAGAGTGAAGATCCGCTCCGTCCTCACCTGCGAGTGCCGGGAGGGCGTATGCGCAAAGTGTTACGGCAGAGACCTCGCGAGGGGCGAGTCCGTCGAGATAGGGGAAGCCATCGGGATCATCGCCGCCCAGAGCATAGGTGAACCTGGGACGCAGCTCACGATGAGGACCTTCCATATAGGCGGTGCAGCCACGAAGGTGATCGAACAGGCGGTGCTGAACGCGAAGAATACGGGGTTCGTTAAATTCATCGACGTCAATGCCGTTAAGCACAAGGAAAGGGACACTGCGGGAGAACCCCGGGACGTGTCCATTGTGCTCAACCGGAACGCAATGATCGCCATAGTCGACAAGAGCGGCAGGGAGCGGGAGAAGTACAACCTTGTATACGGCGCCCGCATCTTCGTCGAAGACGGCAAGCGCGTCGAGTCGGGACAGGTCCTTGTCGAGTGGGACCCGTACTCGACGCCCATACTCACCGAGATCGGGGGCAGGGTCGCCCTTGGAGATATTGTCGAGGGACAGACATTCAAGGAGGAAGTTGACGAGATCACCGGCCTGGCGCACAAGGTCGTAATAGACTACCCTGCAACCATGAGGCCGAGAATATCTATCAAGGACGACTCCGGCAAGACGGCCAAGATACCCGGCACGAACAATCCAGCCCGTTATCCGCTTCCCGCAGGAGCCCATATCCTGGTTGATAAGGGGGATGTCGTCGTCCCGGGGTACATCCTCGCGAAAATCCCGAGGGAGACGACGAAGACAAAGGATATCACCGGAGGTCTCCCGCGTGTGGCGGAACTCTTCGAGGCGAGGAAGCCAAAGGAGCAGGCGATGGTTACCGAGATCGACGGTATCGTAGAGTTCAGGGGAGCACACAAGGGGATGAGAGTCGTTGTGGTGAAGGGAGGCGAGGAATCCCGTGAGTACCTTATCCCAAAGGGCAAGCACGTAACGGTCCACGAGGGAGACTGGGTGAAGGCGGGAGAGCCGCTCATGGACGGGTCGGTAAACCCTCACAATATATTGGACATCCTCGGGCCCATGGAACTGCAGCGGTACCTCGTGGACGAGGTGCAGAAGGTCTACCGTCTCCAGGGGGTGTCGATAAACGACAAACACATCGAAGTGATCGTCAGGCAGATGATGAAGAAGATCCGTATCGAAGAGCCGGGCGACACCACTTTCCTTATTGGTGACGAGGTGAACAGGCTCGCCTTTGTCGAGGAGAACGAGCGGGTTCGCGGCGAGGGAGGCAGGCCGGCACAGGGAAGGCCGTTGCTCCTCGGAATCACGAAGGCTTCGCTTGCCACGGACAGCTGGGTTTCGGCTGCATCGTTCCAGGAAACGACGAGGGTTCTCACCGAGGCTTCGCTGAGCGGTGCCGTTGACGAACTGAGGGGCCTCAAGGAAAACGTCATTATGGGAAGAATCATCCCTGCCGGCACCGGCATGCCGTTATACCGGGAGACCTTCATCAAGGGCGATTTCTACCAGATGCAACTCGAAGACAGGGAGAGCATCGAGGAGTAGCATGCCGCGGGTCGGTGCCACGTCATCCCATGGCCGCACCGGCCCGCCCTTGGAGACTGACTGTCTCACCCTTGCGTGATAGACCGGCCACGATTCATATCGGACGCGATGCTCGGCAGCCTTGCGAAATGGCTCAGGATCATCGGCTTCGATACCCTCTATTCCAGGACGATGGATGATCGCGAGATCGCCCGAATAGGCAGGCAGGAGCGCAGGATACTGCTCACGAGGGACAGGGCGCTCGCCCGCAAGAAGACCCTCCATAGTGCCATTCTCGTCGGATCACAGGAGACCCTCGGACAGCTCAGGGAGGTGCTGCGCGCTGTCTTGGGCGGTCAGGAACGGCAGGGCGGGGCAGGGCAGTCCGCTTCGGGCGGCGAGTTTTCCTTACCGGTGCAGCCCCGTTGCCCCCGCTGCAACGGGCAGCTTCTGAAAGCCGCGAAAGAGTCCCTCCTGAACGACGTCCCCGAACACGTGCTTCTCGCGTATGATTCCTTCCTCAGATGTGCGGAGTGCGGAAAAGTGTTCTGGGACGGTTCGCACAAGAGGATGATCGACGAGAAGCTGCGGGAGATCATGCGGGAGATGGGGGTTCCGTGGAAGAACTCAGGAAACGGCTGATCCTCTCACTCGTGCTTATCCTGTTCATCGTCCTTTTCGGAACGGCGGGATATGTCGGCATAGAAGGCTGGGGCGTACTCGACTCACTCTACATGACCATCATCACGCTCACGACCGTGGGCTATCGGGAGGTTCACCCGCTGTCGGACCGGGGGTTGGTCTTCACCATGATCCTGCTCGTCAGTGGAGTGGGCACGTTTTTTTATGTTGTCACCGCAGGCGCGCGGACGGTCGTCGAGGGCGAACTGCAAGCGGTTTTCGGGAGGAAGAGGTTGGAGAAGAAGATAAGAGAGCTGCGCAACCACTATGTGATCTGCGGATACGGGAGAATGGGCAGGATCATATCCCATGAACTGAGGGAAAAGGATGTCAAGTTTGTGGTGATAGAAAAGGATAGAGAAATGTTCCAGGCGAGGGAGGATGTCCTTGCGATAGTGGGAGACGCGACTCGTGACGATTCCCTGCGTGACGCGGGGATTGAGAGGGCCCGTGGGCTGATCTCGGTGCTTCCGACCGATGCGGAGAATCTCTTCGTTGTCCTCAGCGCGAGAGTGCTGAACCCCGACCTCTTCATTGTCGCCCGGGCGGTAGAGGAGGGGTCGGAGCAGAAATTGCTGCGTGCCGGCGCCGATAAGGTGGTGTCGCCCTATCACATCGGGGGCATACGGATGGCCTACACGGTGCTGAGGCCTGCTGTTGTCGAGTTCATCGAGTTCGCCACGAGAACCGGTAACATCGAGCTCCGCATGGAGGAGATCCCGATCACCGAGGGTTCCCGGCTCGTCGGGATGAGTCTTGATGAATGCGGTTTCGGGAGGGATCTCGGGGTGATCGTCGTGGCGATCAAGCGGACCACCGGCGAGATGAGATTCAATCCCACATCGCGCAGCATCATTAAGCCGGGCGATACCCTCATCGCCATTGGAGAGGCGTCAAAGCTCAAGGTCCTCGAGGATATGTCAGCGCCGCAGTGATAGATTTAGGGATTCTGCGATGTTTATGCTCGACATGCGCCTCCTTTCTCGCCTTGCTTATGGACCAGCTCATGCGTCTTTCTCTGGAGCGGCTGTCTCTTTGTATCTCTTGCGGCAGGGAAAGCCCACAATCTCGATAAGAGCTGGCGGTGATGAGGGATTGGTCAAAGAACTCCGCATTGCTTGACCTCACGATGATTAGAGGATCGGGAAGACTGACAGGACTATATCCGTGCGGTCATGCTCACGGGCAGCCCCGAGGCTCTCTTCGTCTTTCAGGAGCTTTTCTTTAAGAAGGGTCTCACTATCCACTGCAAGAATGGGCAGCGACAATGAAGCTGTCACCAATCACAGCGGTGGTTTGTTTTCGATGATCGTGAACCGCAGATCGTGACGGGTTCCGACAACAGAGACGGCAGGCAGTGTGTGAACCGCGTGATGCTGCCGGTCAAAGGGCAGGTGGTTTATTAGACTATTGGAGGGGTTGCGAGAGTTACTTCGGTATGCTGGTTTTGCTCCCTGCGTCGTCAAGACAGACGAAGATCACGTTTGTGGAGAATACCCCTTTTTCATCACCGGTCCTGATATCCTGATCGAACACGTTAACGGTGTACTGTACCGAGGTATTCCCGACCTTCACTTTTTCCACGACAAACCTCAGGATGGAACCTTCCTTTATGCTTTTCCTGAATTCCACCTTGTCCATCCCGATGGTGACGAACTTGCATCCTGGAAAGTCAAGACTCGCAGCTATCCAGGCGATTTCATCAACCCACTTGAGGAGGTTGCCTCCGAAGAGGTAGCCGTAATGGTTCAGATGTTCAGGAAGGACTAGTTTGTAGTTTTCCATGTGCTCGCTCCGGAGTCAGAGGTATGCGAAGTTTCATACACTATATCATACTGATGGGCGCCGACTTCGTCGAGGTCACGCTCGCTCCCGAGTTGGAGGACTCTGCAATATCACCATCAAAGGCATGTTCAAAGTTGTGGCAGAGGAGTTTTTTTGACCGACGGGCCAGAGCGGCAAATCCCACCATGATAAAGCGTTCAGTCGTAAGGGTGCAGGCGTTTTTGACATCCGCCACGTTATTTGCTATTGTTGTACCAAATCGCAATATCGAGGCCATATATACATGAACATACCGCCTGAGCTTCTCAACGTGTGCAGGCCCTTGGTGAGGCAATTTCACCAAAAGAATGGTTTCAGCAATCTCTCGACAAGAATTGCATCAGGTGACAACTTGGCTGCCCTTGCCGCTATCGGCGAAGCCTCCGCCGTGTTGAACCTGACTAATCGGTATTACAATATCCGGAAATGGTGTTTTCTCGCCAGCCTCGGCGTTGTGTGCCTTTCTGTGTTAGCCCCCTGGTGGGGTCTCTCGATATTGGCCGTCATATTCATTACGGACCGGATCTTATTATTTCGCGAGAGGGATGGATGGAAGTTTCTGTCCGCCGTTCTCTTAAGCCTCGAAATGCTCACGAATGATGTTAAGGGTTGGGGAAAAGTGTACCCGCAGGAGAGAGCGGAAGCATCGAAGGTGTTGAAAGACGATCCAGAATCTCCCCGGTCGACGTGGCTGGATTACTATTTGCCACAGAGAGCCAGCCTCGACCCGTCAGCTTTGAAAGACCTTGGCCCCTTGACTCCCAAGGGGACTGCAGGGGAAACGTGAAAAGACATGGTGACGGTGTGTCGCAATCGGGAAGAATAAGCAGTTCCCATAACGTGCACGGACTGCAGCCGCCACAACGGACGGTTTCAGCTAACACTGACAATTTTCAGTTGTACTCTTGCGGGACCTGACCCGGACGAAACCGACAATCCGGGAGTTCTGTTCAGCAGCGCCCTTGCCGCTTATCGGATGGGTCATTGGCAAATGCCAATCAGCACTCCTGTCATGATGAGTCTCTCGGCGTGACGGGTATGGTGACTTCCACCGCAGTGCCGTTGTTTCTTCTGCCGCTGACCGTCACCTTGCCTCCCCATGGGTACACACGCTCCCGCATTCCCAGAAGCCCGAAGGAATTCGGCTTTGAAAGCTCTTCCTGTGTTATCCCGATCCCATTATCTGCAATCTCAAGTGTAATATTGCTGTTCGTTCTCTTGAACGTTACCTTCACCTCAGTTGCCTTTGCATGTTTCAACGTTGGTCAGTGCCTCCTGGAAGATCCTGAAAAGAGGAGTACTTAGATCCGCATCAACAGCTATGTCCTCGTGTTCACACACTACCTCACACTTGATCCGGGTCCTCTCTTGAAATTCCGCTGCCTGCCACTCAATCGCTGCAGAAAGGCCAAGATGATCAAGTATTCCCGGCCTGAGCTCCGTGCAGACCCGCTTGACCACCTGTATGGTCTTGTCAACCTCATCCAAGTCCGCATCTAATTTCTTCTTAAGCATTGCGTTGTCATCGGCTGGTAACCTTGCCGCTATCCATGACAAATCCATCTTCAGAGCCGTCAGTGTCTGCCCGAGATCATCATGTATATCACGTGCTATATTTGTCCGTTCTGTTTCTCTCAGGGACTGCAGATTCGCGTATAGATTGCGCAGTCGCTCCTCTGAATCGGCTAATTCCTTTGTTCGTTCTTTCACGCGATCTTCCAACGCAGCACGTGATCTCCGTAAAGCCTCATCGTCCCGCTTGCGGTCAGTGATGTCAATGACCGGCGTCTGTGCGGCAGGCTTCCCTTCGTAATCAATGATACTCGGCGCAACTTCTATCCACCGGACATGTCCATCTTTGTGGAAGACACGAAATTCGTAGCGCGATGGTGCCGCCCTTCCCGCGATCCTGTCACCTGCGTTCTTCAAGACCCTCGAACGGTCCTCTGGATGGATCAGCGCGGCTATTTCTTCGGCTGAAAAGGCAAGCAATTCCCCCTGAGAATATCCAATCACCTGGGAAAGGCTTGAGCTGGCAAATCGCAGTTTCCCGTCCTGAACGATCATCGCAGGGATTAGCGAAGTCTCCACCAGGGCACGGTATTTGCCCTCGGACCTTCGCAGTGCCTCCTCGGCCCTTCTTTGAGCAGCCCTTATCCTGATGACCTGGATCCCGTACGACAGGTTGTCAGAAAGCTCCGTCAGCAATTTCACCTCGCCTTCTGAGAACGGGTCGGGTTCTTTGGAATAGATCGTGATTGCGCCAAACGCCTTGCCATCGGCAATCAGTGGAAAAACGATCGAGGATGAATACCCGCGTCTGATAGCCTGCTCGCGCCATGGCGTGAAGGCCGCATCGGTCAGCATATTCCGGCACGTTGTGACTTTACCGGTGCGTATAGCCATGCCTGTAGGACCATGCCCCCGCTCGGTGTCGGCCCAGGTTATATGAAGAGTTTCCAAGTAGCCATCCTCGAAGCCAGCGTGCGCTACGGGTCGAACCGATTTCGCTTCGTCATTTTCTGCAAAACCTATCCAGACCATGCTGTAGCCGCAGTCTTCTATGACAATCCTGCAAACGTCATTCAGGTAGTCCAGGTCGTCTTTGGTCCCGATTAGAGCTTGGCTACTGTCACTAAGCGCCTTCAATGCCTTGTTCAATCTAATCAACTCTTCTTCTGCGCGTTTGCGCTCGGTAATATCATGAGCGACCTGCACGGAACCGATCATCTGTCCCTGCACGTCAAACAGCGGGTTGTGCTGACAACGAAGTCCCCTCCGAGACGCTTCTCATACATTTCTATAACGTGGCCTCGACCGTCTGCCAGGGTTTTGGAATGGGGGCAGAACTCAGGCGGCGCGGACAGTCCGTGCACACGCTCATAACAATGCAGACCGATACACTCTCCGGTCCTTAGTCCCAGCTTTTGCGCCATGGCCTTGTTTACCCGCAACACCCGATGTTGCTTATCCAGGATAGCGATCATGTCAGGGACACTGTCGAATGTCCTTTCCCATTCTTCCTTCGCGCGGCGTAACGCTTCCTCTGCCTCCTTGCGCTCAGTGACATCGGTGACGAAGGAGTAATAGTACAGGGGCTTCCCGTCTGAATCAGTCGCGAGGTGCACCAACAGTTCAACCCGCACCCGAGTTCCGTTCTTCCGGATATATTCCTTTTCGTATCGAACCGGTTGACCAGTGCGGAGCAGCTCATCCATTTTCGTATTCTCAACCTCTCGCCACTCAGGAGGGGTGAGGACTGTTCCCCAGTCAATAGATTGCAGTTCATTGCTAGAGTAGCCGGTCAGCTGTTCGAAAGCAGCGTTGACAAATGTCAAACGCCTATCCGGATATCCCAAACCAAAAGGCTGACTTGAGAGTTCGAGAATCGCTCCGAGAAGTTCGGTCTGTCGCTTGCTCTCTCGCAGTGATTCCTCTGCTTGTCTGCGCTCGGTAGTAAGTTTGACCCCCGCCTCAGCCTGGGCGGCATGGACTTTAGCACGATGCATGACTTCAGCCATCATAGTGATAAGCGCGCAGCTTATGAGGAAAATGGCCGTGCTGAGCCAATCAGCGGGATCCTGAATGAAGAAGGACCCAACCGGCTCCATCCAACGGTAGCCGACTAACAAAGCAGAGAGGACTGTTGCAAGCAGGCCAGCGACCAGGCCCCCGTAGAGGGCGGCAATCGCCACGGCCGGATAGAAAGTCACGTAGACGTTGCGCATCCCGAGAGCCTGGAGAATTTCCGTGCGTATCGCGTAAGATGCCGCAACAATACCTACAGCAACGACATAACGTGACCATATCGGACGGCGCGCCCAATACAAGACCTTTTGGGGATGTTATGAATTTCTTTTCGCGACATTACGCCATCCGGTATCTTTCATTATATCATTTGCAGAAGTGTTACTTTCTTGGATAGTCGTTACCCCACTCGCAATGATGTCAGCCTTTTGTTTGCAGGAGAAGAACACCGTGAGGTGAGACCCTCTGTACATTCCTGTGATATACTCTTCTTGGCACATCGCTTCGAAAGGACAAAACGACCATGTCAACTACTGAAGGTGCTCGATTGGCGCAAGTCATTCGCCGGAATATAGAAGAGATCAGGAGGCTCTGCGACGGGCTCGACGATGCGACTGCTTCCCGCGCCCCTGCCGGTCGCTGGTCACCGAAGGAGATTCTCTCGCATCTCTGCGGCCCCGAGGGAGTGGGGGTGTTGCCGACGATCCAGGCCATTTTGGAGAAGGAAAGCCCCAGGCTGGACGTCGAGCCTGCCAATTCGTTCTTCACGGAACATCGCTCACGGATGAGTCTCGCTGAGTTGCTTGCGGAGTTGGAGAGGCAATACAGCAGAATGGCGGAATTCGCCGAAGGCTTCTCGCCGCAGCAACTCTCCCGCACCGCCCATGTGCCCCTTTTCAAGGAGACGGCTATCGGTGAATACCCGACGCTCGCGGGATGGATCGGGGCATTGGGAGATTTCCACTTTGGGTTTCATATTGACCATCTGAAGGAGATCCTTCAGGCCTTCGGTACCACTCCGCAAGGGGGAATATCCCCGCACCTGTTCACGTAGTCAGCCGGGAAAGCCCTGGGACCTGCCCCCGTTTTTATCGTGATGCATGGCTATTTCTCCTCTTTCTTAGGGCAGACCAACTTGTAGACAATTTCGCCATTGGAACCCGGTGCTATCGGGTTCCATGCGTTTTCGAAAGTGTGTGAGGCGATCTGATGTCTTTGGGAGTCATAGTCGATGCCCGCTAATGAGCGAACTTCTCCAGTGGCACAATTGTGCTCGTAAAGGATCTCGGATTCTTTCAAGTCGCTGTACTTTGGCCCAAGTCGGGCTGCAATGTCTGCTTTTCGCTTGTCAGAGTAAGCCATCTTTATCCACACCTTCGCCGTGTCCGTTGAAGGCCTGACAATGCTCTCAATGTCAATATACCACTCGTTTCCTTCCGGGTCCGACAGGAGAGATACCCACTTTGCCCCCTCAGCCATCGAGCAGGCAAACAGCAACAGGATAACCGCAACGCCTATCAAGTCCCTCGATTTCGTCTCAGCCCCCTTCATGTCTTTGCCTTAATTATCGGCGCAAATGAGTGAGGTGTCAAGAACTGATCAAGGGCAAAAAAAAACCGGCCTGATGGGTTGCCGGAGGTCCTTGTCGAGTCATAATTTTGCAGGCTCAATTATCTGTAGAGTATATGATCCGGTCGATCTCTGCGGGTCCACCCTGACGGTCCGAGCATAGAATGGTATTCTCCTTTGTCTTCATAACGATCTTAACAATGTGGTACATGCCGAAGCACGCGAAAACAAGAAGAAGATTGAGCAGAATTGCTATTCCTAGCATCCTTTTCATTCCACTGCCTTTTGAATGACCTCTCTTGTGCTAGGATCAACGCCGCGGCCTGCCTCTCCTCGGCTGTCCGCTGCGGGTTGTTTGCCCAAGATTCTAACATTTCCCCGGGACTAAAATCTTTTTGTCCTTGCCGTGGATATTCTTATCCATGTTGGCAATTAGTGAGTTTGCTCTTTCTAAGGCTTCCACTATCACTACTAGGATATCAAGAATATCACCGTAGTGACGCTCCGCATGTTCGCACCATAAAGCCATGATGGTTTTCGCTTTTGAGATTTCACCCACTATCTCGTCATGGTTCAGCAGTCTATCTTCGCTCATTCCGCCCTCGTCATACATGTTGAATGCCCTTCTCTTTGTGTCGGCTCCGAGTGCTGTTTCTTTAGGGCATCAGCGGCTCGAAAATTTGAAGCACTTGTGAACCAAAAAAGAGGGGTAGGGGAGGTGCTAACGTACTTAATTGTAAGAATAACAGGGAGTGCGAGAGAGGGGAGTCGAACCCCTACGGTTGCCCGCCAGATCCTAAGTCTGGTGCGTCTGCCAGTTCCGCCACTCTCGCAATTCTAGATTCAGCGTAATTTCAATAAGTTCGCTAGTGGCCTAGAGTATCACACAGTCCTTCTAGGTGTCAAAACTGGGTGCACAATGCACCCAAAATGCACCCAGAGCTATCCTAGAGTGTCCCTAAGGAATGGAGGAACGATCCGGCGACGGTGATCCGGACTCTCGCACTTGCTCTGTGTCGTCGAACCTTCATGATTTCAGAA
>JBLMXV010000069.1:0-10338 GCA_050257935.1 Chloroflexota bacterium | reverse complement strand
AATCCCGACGACGAGTTCGCGAAAGATGTTCGAGCCAAACTGACCTCGGAACCCGAGCGCTACGCCGCTTACACGCGTGAATACCTGGGCTGGGGTGTGTTCGCGCTGATGCCGCGGTGATTCTTTGGCGTATCCGGTGGATCGTCAACGGCTGTGCCGCGCAACAGAAGCGCGGCCATGTTCCTCGCTTTCGAGCATCCGGGGCGTTTCTCGACTTCTTCCGATACACCGCGGCGTCGGTCAGAACGGGAGCTGTGAAGACTTCTTATGATATATCGCCAGCCCCCGGAAAGTGACTTCTCAGAGCCCCCTAGACAAGCCTCACATTTTCCACTATCATTTGCTTCAAATAGCGACTGTCTGATAACGTCAAACCGCCCGTGAGAGTGTGACGGAAAGCTGCGGATCTGGAAGAGATGGCTGAGCTGCCGGTGAAAGGAGCCTTTCGCGTGCGCAGCCTGTTGTTTTGCATAAAAGGAGGTGTGAGATGAGGAAGAGAATAGTGGTGTTGGGGATCTCGGGTGCTACATGGGTGACTTTTTAAGGTTAAAAAACAAGCTCATTGCAAAAGTGGCCACAGCAGTGCCGTATATCGGGAAAATTCTCACTTCATCATACCATCCCACTGAGCAGCGGGGAATACCATGGACTCCGGTTGTAAAGCGGCTCAGGGAATCCAGTGTGTCTATTGTGACAACCGCAGGCGTCCACCGGAAGGATCAGATGCCATTCGATATGAATGATCCGAATGGTGACCCTTCTCTAAGGGTCATAGACGGAGCGGATTCAGTCGGCCACCTCAAGATTACCCACGACTATTATGACCACAAAGACGCGGATAAGGATATTAATATCGTCTTTCCGATTGATAGGCTGAGGGAGTTCGAAAAGGCTGGTCTCATAAAAGAGGTCGCTGCTGTTCATTTCTGTTTCATGGGCCATATATTGGGACCTCATATCAGGACTCTCACTGAAGTGACCGCGCCGGAGGCTGCTGAGAGATTGAAGTCGGAAGGCGTAGATATCGTGTTGCTCACCCCTGGATGAGGCATCTGCAACCAGACGGTCGGTCTGATACAACGGGTGATTGAGAGGGCAGCAGGCATCCCCACAATAGGAATTTCCATCGTCAGGGAATACGCCGAGAAGGTGAAACCTCCGCGGACTGTCTTTCTCAGGTGGCCTTTTGGACATCCACTAGGAGAACCCTTCAATGTTGTTCAGCAGCAGGCTGTCCTGATCGAGGCGTTTAAAAACCTCTACTCCATTAGTGTGCCCGGAGCAATAGTCGACCTGCCCTTCAGGTGGAAGAGAGAAGTATATGACCGTTACCACATCGATGCTTTGAGAGCGTTGTGAGAAGCACAGAGAGATGGAGCAAAGGTCGGCCTTGTTGGAAGACTCCTTATTCCCGTTGTTACTGATACCGATATGGATGGAAAAGCCCTCCTGCGAAGTTATGCGGAGAAGAACGAATATCTCTATGGATTATTCTCATCGGCTATCTCTAAGGAATCGGATCTGACAGGGCAGAAGCAGGTCAGGAGATCGGTGCGAGCCTTTCTCAGAAGGGCGATACTGTAAGGAGATCATGATGTCGGCGCATCCGGACAAGTCCTTCCTGCGTCAGCAGTTGCGTTGTTCGTGTCTCTCGTTTTCCTGACGAGGCGGTTCGGCGTGCGGAGTGAGCTTGCGGAATGCCATCGCTGGAAGTCAATCAAGGAGTATCTTGGAAGAGTTTCGATAACCGGATTTCATTTTGGATTCACCTATGTTGCTATCAGCAGAAAGGGAACGACACGATATGAAGCCATTCTCTGCACATAGCGGAATGAGGAAGCGGCTCCAGCTATCGGTGGGTTTATTCATTGCATTGTTGTTCCTCCCAGATGCGCCCGGATGGGCGGCGACCATCGAGTACACCCTCACCATCGAGAAGAGTACGGTCCGGATAACCGGAAAAGAGGCGAACGCCATGACCATCAACGGTGAGACCCCCGGACCGACGCTCAGGTTCAAAGAGGGCGACATGGCACGCATACATGTGCGGAACGCGATGGATGTGGCGACCTCCATTCATTGGCATGGCGTGCTCGTTCCCCCGGGGATGGATGGGGTTCCCTTTGTGAGCTTCCCCCCTATCGCTCCAGGCACCACCTTTACCTACGAGTTCCCGGTCCGCCAGAGCGGCACTTACTGGTACCACTCTCATTCGGATCTGCAGGAACAACTGGGTGTACATGGATCGATTGTAATAGAGCGCGCCGGGGACTCACGCCGCGAGGATCGTGACTATGTGGTCTTCCTGTCCGACTGGACCGACGAGGACCCGCGGGAAGTGCTGCGCACCCTCAAGCGGGGGAGCGAGTGGCATGCGATCACGAAGAAGAGCGGCCAAAGTATCTTCGGCGCTGCGCGTCTCGGCATGCTTGGCGACTATTTTGTGCGCGAGCTTCAGCGGATGCCACCCATGGACATCTCTGATGTGTCCTATGACCGGTTCCTCGCGAACGGGAAGCCTGAGACGACACTCACCGCCCAGCCGGGCGAGACCGTCCGGCTGCGCATCATCGACGGATCCGCAACAACCTATTTCTATCTCGAATTTGCCGGCGGCCCGATGACCATCATCGCCGCTGACGGGCAGGATGTAGTGCCGGCTGAGGAGAAGCGGTTTCTCATCGCCGTTGCAGAGACGTACGATGTCCTCATCCGCATACCCCCTTCCGGAATGTATGAATTCCGTGCCACGGCACACGACGGCTCGGGTCACGCGTCCGTGTGGATAGGATCGGGCGAGCGTCATCCTGCTCCGGACATACCGAGGCCGAATCTCTACTATGGCATGGGTCATTTGAGCCTCAGCAGCATCTTTGCCTTCACCCCTGCAGGTGCGATGGGCATGCCCGACAGCGCGGTGGAGAAGGGCGATTTCGACAAACCCGGAACGGCCATGATGGACGGGATGCACCATACGAATCACATGGACCACGGCAGCATGAAGATGGAGGGAATGGATCACGGAGAGCAGGGCGCTTCAATGGATCACGGGATGGCCCGCCATTCACTGCCGGGCGAAGGCTTTGGTTTGCTCAGCGAGGATGTCTCGGCGCACGCTGACCTCGCCATGGATGGCATGGACCCGCGGCGGCCTTGGCCGCCCTACGAGAGACTCCGCTCGATAAGGCCGACAGCCTTTGGGGAAGACAGGCAGGTGCGGGAGATTAGGCTCACTCTCGACGGCGATATGGAGCGGTATGTCTGGTTCTTGAACAATAAGCCGCTTTCCGAAAGCGACTCGATTATGGTCCGCAAGGGCGAGATCGTCCGGTTCATCATGATCAACCGCACGATGATGCACCATCCCATGCACCTGCACGGCCATTTCTTCCGGGTGATCAACGGTCAGGAAGATTTTGCCCCCCTCAAGCATACGGTCGACGTTGCGCCGATGTCTACGACTGTCATAGAATTCGAGGCAAATGAATTCGGTGACTGGTTCTTTCACTGCCACCTTCTCTATCACATGAAGAGCGGTATGGCGAGGGTCGTGCACTATGGAGACTACTCTCCGGGCCCCTCTGTGACGGCCATCCGTTCGACGCTCTTTACAGAACACTGGTACCCCTTTGGTCAAGCAGATATTCTCAGCAATATGACACAGGGACTTCTCAGGATTTCCAACACGCGAAACATCCTCAGCGGCCGCTGGAAGGCGGGATGGCAGAAGGTGGACGAGCTGGACTGGGAAGGAACTCTTACCTGGGATCGGTACATCAACGGATTTGTCTCTGTCTTTGCCGGAGCGGACCTGCTGGGAACGGGCAACGCTGTCGACGACGTGCGGGGCGTCTTCGGTCTGAGGTATCTGCTGCCGATGAATCTCGATGTGCGGGCATGGCTGGACACAGACGGAGGCGCACGTGTCACCGTGGATAAAGTTCTCCACCTGACTCCGCGCGTGGGCCTCTATGGAGAGGTGGAATACGATACCCATGACCGGTGGGAAGGTAGTGTAGGTCTGTCATACATTGTTTCCAGGAAGATATCCTTGATCGGACAGTGGCACTCCGACTACGGCTGGGGAGCCGGACTGAGAATTCTGTTCTGAGTGCAGTCTCTCGACTGCTCCTCCTCGCTGCTGTTAGCCCTGCAGCAATACAAACGAGACAGCCAGATATGCTGATGTCTGAGAGCGGTTCGAGGCGGTCAGACGGAAACGTTTCCATGAAGTTGCAAGGCGTCTCCAGCTCCATGAAAGCGGTGTGCAACGACAAGCCACGCAAGAGTACAACTGGAAATCCTCCGACGAAGTTGACCCACCGCGTGGTGAACTGGTGGCTGAATCACGTGCTAACAGCCAGAGTGAAAAAGTGTTCTTTTCCGAAAGTACACCTCAAGGTTCTAGGCTGACTGCCTCATACATCTGAGAGTAAATGCCACGCGGATGTTCGGAAAGTTGCCTGACAGCACGATGTCTTGGTTACAGTTGGAGCGGTAGTCTACACGCGGCATAGCAGCGCCCATCAGAAGGCGGGCGGAGTGCAGGGAGGAGCTTGTCTCGACACTAGCCGACACTGTCGAGGCAATTGGAAATAGAGTGTGGCGAGAATGGGCGAGGTAGTTTTGACATCACCGCTGACGTGCCGATAAACTCAAATACCGGCATGTTGCAGGGAACCTGACCATCGTAAAGGAGGACCGTCTTGTTTCTTGTCTCAGTCACCGAGGAGAAATGCGAGGGCTGTGAGGAGTGCGTGAACGTTTGCCCTCAGGGCGTATTCAGGATGCTCGATTCCAAGAGTGATCCCTATCAATCATCTGAGTGCGTGTTCTGTGAATCCTGTGTGCAGACCTGTCCGACGGGGGCGATCACCATACTGGAGATTTAACCCGGTGGCGGGTCAAATGACTGACGAGGGGGAGGCGGTTGGAGAGAGCACGCAGGGATCTCGCGGAGCTTTGAAACTGCAGCGGATGCCTGATGAGATGGATTTCGGCGTGTAGAGGACTACAACCTATCTGAAACTTGCATCTCTGGGCATACTCGGTTCTCCCCGTCATTCCCGCGCAGGCGGGAATCCAGCATTCCCGGGCTTTTCTGGATGCCCGTTTCCACGGGCATGACGACTTCTTCAGGCGACACCGATTTTGAAATAGGTTCTCATCGTCTGAGCATGGCCCAGACGAAGTTTGCACTGCGCCCTCGACACGTGCGTGTTGCGCTACGGTGAATACCTGCCCTTCGGTACACGCGCCTTGATCGCTTCAGGAAGGACGAACTTTACAAGATCTTCGGTGCGTTCTTTTCTGACTCTTATTGTGAGTTCCCACTTGCCTTCCTTCTGGAGGTCGAGCCCCGAAACAATGTAAAGCCCATTGCCCTTGTCCGTTACCATCGGCGTCATAGTACCGTCTTTACCGGCGACCAGATCCTTGAGGACAAACGTGATCTCAGCGCCTCTCACATCTTCGTCACGGGCATCGTGGATCACAATGCCTATGACGCTCTTGCCAATCGCATACTCTTCGTCATCGAGGAGGATTTCCACGCTATACGCAGCGTGTTCGGTAACGTCGAAAAGCGTATTCTGAAAGTGTTTTGTGAAGATGATCTTTCCCCCCCCTTGAGATCCGCTTTCATCCGCCTCGCCCGACGGATTGCCCGCGAGCAGAAGCAACACCATAATCAGGCTCATCATGCCACAAGACGTAAAAGCCTTCATCGTTTTCTCCTTTCCACCCTTCTCTTTATGAAGTATACCCGAAGACGCAAGAAATCGCCCGACTACTGATGTACACTATCTCCATCCTGCCCACCATCCAGGAGGTTCGGATGAACAACATAAATGCTCTCGCGCCCTGTCCCGCGTCACCGAACTGCGTATCGAGCCTTGCCGAAGAAAAGCGGCAGAGAGTGGATCCGCTCCCGGTCAGGCGCTCAACTGCTGAATCCCTGGCTGTGCTTCGTGGCGTTATAGCGGCAATGCCGCGGGCAACAGTCGTCGCGGCGAATGAGCACACCCTTCACGCCGAGTTCAGGAGCCTCCTGGGCTTCATCGACGATGTCACATGTATGATCGATGAGGACGGCGGCGTCATCCACATCCGGTCGGCGTCAAGGACGGGATACTGGGATGTCGGCGTCAACAGGAGGAGGGTGGAAGGCATACGCGTGCGGTACCTCGATGCCGTCAGGAAGATCGAGCCTGAGGTATAATACAAAATGACCCGGCTCCCGCGGAGTCTCTCTTCGGGCGGCGATGTGCCGGCGGAGAGGCCCTCGGAAAGGCCGGCAACCAGGGAGGTTTCTCGTGTGTGACTCACATGGCGGCTGCGGCTCTTGCTCAGGGAGCGGGACGATTTCGCCCTTTGCGAAGCTCATTCAATTCAACGTCAGGACTCACGGTTACAGCATCGCCTTCGCTTACGACAGCGCACCGGGATGCGCATACACCGTAGGACTGGAGGAAACGTGGGGTCATCCCGAGTTGATCGTCTTCGGCCTCGACCCCGACACAGCCGACCGCGTGCTTCGAAGTGTGGCGGATCTCGTAAGGCAGGGATTCCTCCCTAATCCGGCTGGACATACAGGGGCCGAGATCGAGGGGGGCGCGGTTCTCTTTGAAGAGATAGACCAGAGTGCAGCTGCACACTCCATGCCCCAGGCACGTGATTACTACGGCGATAGACCGTTCAGGGTACTTCAGGTGATCTGGCCAGGCGGATAAGCTTCAGCAGCCGGTTTCTTCCCGGCCTCTTGCCCCCGTTGTCGTTACATTTCAGTCTGGACGCGATCCCGTGCCGCACCGTCGCGAGGATCGTGTTTTCTCGTCCCGCCGCGGGTGCGCTATAATAAATAAGCGATGAAAACGCAGACTTTCAAGACAGAGCAGTTCCTCGTGGAGGAAGAGCCCTACTATCTGCCTGTAGGCAACGAAGTCGCTCTGTTCGAGTCCGCCTTCAGGAACCAGATACCTGTCCTCCTGAAAGGCCCCACGGGCTGCGGGAAGACCAGGTTTGTCCAGTACATGGCCTGGAAACTCACGAGGCCGCTCATCACCGTCTCCTGCCACGACGACCTTACCGCGTCCGACCTGGTCGGCAGGTACCTCGTTAAGGGAGCTGAGACGGTGTGGGTTGACGGCCCCCTCACCAGGGCGGTGAAATCCGGCGGTATCTGTTACCTCGACGAAATCGTAGAGGCGAGGAAGGATACGACGGTGGTCATACATCCCCTTGCAGACGACAGGCGGATATTGCCCATCGAAAAGAGGGGCGAGATTATCAAGGCGCCGCCGGAGTTTCTCCTTACCATATCGTATAACCCCGGCTACCAGAGCGTCCTGAAGGACCTTAAGCAGAGCACGAGGCAGCGCTTCCTCGCGATCGAGTTTACCCACCCGAAGAAGGACCTCGAGGTGAAGATCGTGATGCACGAGGCCGGCGTGAATGAAGACATCGCGGAGAAGTTGGTGAATTTCGCACAGAAAACCCGGAACCTCAAGGACCGCGGGCTGGCAGAAGGAGCGAGCACGAGACTTCTGATCCACGCAGGCAAGCTGATCAACTCCGGGATCGACAAGAGGAAGGCCTGCGAGGTAGCAATATCCGGGCCTCTCACGGATGACCACGAGATGCTCGAAGGTCTCACCGAGATTCTCCGTTCCGTCCTCTGATGCTTTCCCAGAGTTCCTATTTCGTCGACTCTCTCAAGGAAGATCTTGTCAGGAACCTGAAGATCGACCTCTACGTCGAAGGGGGCCTGAATGATGATCAGGTGCAGGCGGTGATGGACGAGATCGACTCCTATTCCGAGGGCCTCAGGCAGAAGGTGTTCGCCCTCTGCCTGTCCATCTCCTATGCGCGGGCGTCTCTCGTTGTGAACGCACTGAGGCACATACGGGATGCAGCCTTGTACCTTGATGCCAAAGAACTGGAGCGCTGGGTCGGGGCGGCCGTCTCGCTCCTCGACCAGGGCCTCGCCGCGAGCCTCGACTTCCTCTCGAACACGGACAGGGAAAGCATGATGAAGTTCAAGAGGCTCGAAGGGCTTTTCCTTGAAGAGTCCGTGGGCACCCTTGAGACGTACCTTAGGGGGATCTCGGGGAAAGAGCTGAAGATCGAGCCTCACGAGGTATCGTACACCGATACCGATACCGTCTACGTTCCGAGATTCCTCGACAGGTTCAAGGACAATCAGGAAAACTTCCTTCTCTTCGAACTCATGGTTGCCCACAAATGGGCGCAGATCGCTCAGGGGAGCCTCGTGCTGCCGCGCCGTCTTCTCAGAGAGTTTGTAAATGGCGACGCTGCGGCGAGGCCCGATCTCGAGACCCTCTTCTCCCGATTCTCCGACAAGCAGCTCGCCCTCGACCTGTACAACGTCCTCGAGGCCTTCAGGCTCGAGACGTTTCTCCGCAGGGAACTTCCCGGCCTGATGAGGCGTGTCGAACCTCTCAAGGAGAACCTTTTCGAGGAAAGGCTCTCTCTTGACACCCTGTCGGGGAAAGCCTTGTTTGTGGAGGGTCTCTACCAGTACCACCTTGCAGGCAGGGTGAGGGGAACGATGCCGCCGGTACTCGAGGCGCATCTCCATTCCATCGCGGCCCTCCGAAGCGCTCGCAGCCCACGGGAGTCGCTGAGACTCCTCTTCCTGCTCTATGAGACCGCTTCAGCGCTGGAAGGCGATTACGAGCAGAGGCCCCCGATCGTTTACGTGGGATCGATCAGGCCTGAGAAGGTGTCGCTCTGCCTGAGGATGAGGAAAGAGGCGCTGCGGAAGAGGCTGGAGACGGTGGTACGGAAGATCATCGACATGTCGGATATCGAGATTGAGGCCAGGGCGAAGGTTTCAGGAGAATCAGTCCCGGGTGAGAAGCCGCTGAAGAGCGAAGGAGAGTATCTCCTCGTCAGGGGAAAGCTCTTCGAAATCGACGAGGAGATCAGAGAGGTTATCAGCGACATGGGCGGTCTCCCCGACGGCGTCCTGATGGACGGCAGCTCGGTCAGGCAGGGGAGCACGGTTCTGTATCTGAGAGAACTGCTCGAGCGCGAAGACAGCGAGGCTCATGGCGAGGGCATCAAGTACGATGAGTGGGACTACCGGCGAGGTGATTACAAGAAGGCCTGGTGCAGCCTCTTCGAGTCCGACATCCATCCAGGTCAAGAACCGTTCGTCGAACTCACCCTGAAGCGGTACTGGGGATACGTGAAGGTGCTGCGCAGGAAGTTTGAGCTCCTCCGCAGGGAACCGAGGCTGCTGAGACGTCAGAAGGACGGCGACGACATTGACATAGACGCCATCGTGGAAGCCTTCTCAGATATGAAGGCGGGTATCTCCCCCGGCGACAACCTCTTTGTCAAGCTCGACCGCCAGGAGCGGAACATTGCTGCCCTCTTCCTGATCGATATGAGTGGCTCGACGAAGGGATGGGTCAACCAGGCGGAAAAGGAGGCCCTCGTGCTCATGAGCGAGGCTCTCGATGCCCTCGGCGACCGGTATGCGATTTACGGCTTCTCTGGGATAACGCGCAACAAGGTCGAGTATTACCGCATCAAGAGTTTCGAGGAGGCGTATGACGGAAGCGTCAAGCAGCGCATCGCCGGCATCATGCCCAAGGACTACACCAGGATGGGACCTCCCGTCCGGCACTCCACGAGGATTCTCAAGTCAGTCGACGCACGGACGAAGCTGTTGATAGTGCTGAGCGACGGGAAGCCGGAGGACTGGGACGCCTACAAAGGCGTGTACGGCATCGAAGACAGCCGGAAGGCACTGATCGAGGCCAAGGAGGAGGGGATACACGTCTTCTGCATCACCATCGACAAGCAGGCCGCCTCGTACATCTCACACCTCTTCGGAGAGGTGAACTACATCTTCCTCGACGACGTGCGGAAGCTCCCCAACAAGATCACCGAGATCTACAGAAAGATCACGACCTGATACGACCGATCGAATTGGTGTGCATGAGGCGGTTGAGAGACGAGTTAAGGGAAATCAACCGAGACGCCAGTATTTACGAGGTACTCTCAAGGATCAATCTCTGTTCCGTCGGTTGCTCCACTTGGGCGGTAGCTGCGTGAGGAAATAGTGTCTGACAATTCGAGGCTTTGAATTGCCTTTCACTGCCGCTAGAACGCAGCCTAAGGCTAACAAGAAAGAGGCGGGATAGTACCCGCCTCTCACCAATAGTTATCGACCAGAATGCAGTCTTGCTGCAGTCAAGGGAAGATCATTCAATTGGTTCAGGAAAGAAGAAAACAGACATCTTCTTTCCGTCTTTGACTACGTATTTTATCCTCACAAAGTCCCCTTCTGCTATGCATCCACTCTCG
>JBLMXV010000068.1:0-42949 GCA_050257935.1 Chloroflexota bacterium | reverse complement strand
GCAGTATGTGAAACCCGACATCGCAGGTTACTGTATAGGGCAGGCGGCCAGCATGGGTGCGTTGCTCCTCGCGGCTGGGACGAAGGGCAAAAGGTTCGCCCTGCCCCACTCCCGCATCATGATCCACCAGCCCATCGGAGGGTTTTACGGTCAGGCGTCGGATGTGGAGATCCATGCGAGAGAGATACTGAAGACGAAGGAAACGCTCAACGGAATCCTCGCGAGGCATACAGGGCAGCCCCTGGAAAAGATCCAGGCCGACACCGAGAGGGACTTCTTCATGTCGGGGAGTGATGCGAAGGACTATGGCATTGTCGACGACGTGATCGCAACCATAAAGGAACCGAGACAAAAAGCATGATATACGGCATAACGACGGAGACAGTAAAGAGGCGAATCCCCGTCGCCGGTCATCAGGCCGGTCCCCTATCGCCTGTGCGGAGGTAGTAATGCCCAAGAAAGGCAGCAACGAAGTTCTCAGATGCTCATTCTGCGGAAAGGGACAGGACGAGGTCAGGAAGCTTATAGCAGGCCCGCTGGTTTACATCTGCGACGAATGCGTAGGGCTCTGCAACGAGATCATCGAGGAGGAACTGAACGCGCCTGAACGCTCGTTCCACGGGAAACTCCCCACGCCATCCGAGATCCACACCTTCCTCAACGACTATGTCGTCGGCCAGGAGAGGGCGAAGAAGATCCTCTCCGTGGCAGTGCATAACCATTACAAGCGCATCTTCAGAGGCGCAAAATCAGACGTGGAACTCCAGAAGAGCAACATCCTCCTGATCGGCCCGACAGGCACGGGGAAGACCCTCTTCGCCCAGACCCTCGCCCGTTTCCTGGACGTCCCTTTCACCATAGCGGACGCCACCACGCTGACAGAGGCAGGCTATGTAGGCGAAGACGTGGAGAATGTGCTCCTCAAGCTGCTTCAGGCAGCGGATTACGACGTGGACCGGGCCCAGATGGGAATCGTGTATATAGATGAAATCGACAAGATCAGCCGCAAGTCCGACAGCCCTTCAATCACGCGGGACGTTTCGGGTGAGGGCGTGCAGCAGGCGTTGCTCAAAATCATAGAGGGGACGGTTGCCAACATCCCGCCCCAGGGCGGCAGGAAGCATCCTCAGCAGGAGTATATCCAGGTCGATACAAAGAACGTCCTTTTCATCTGCGGAGGCGCCTTTGTGGGACTCGACAGGATCATTGAACAGCGAACCGGCAGGGGGAGCATAGGCTTCACCACTGAACTCAGGAGCGTCAAGGAAAAAAAGATGGGCAGCGTCCTCAGCCTCGTGGAACCCGAGGACCTCATCAAGTATGGGCTGATACCCGAATTCGTCGGACGACTGCCCGTGGTGGCCACCCTGGCCGACCTTGACGAGTCGGCGCTCATCAGGATACTGACGGAACCGAAGAACGCTCTGGTAAAACAGTATCAGAAGCTGCTCTCCCTCGACAACGTGCGCCTCAAGTTCACTGCAGGGGCACTCAGCTCGATCGCGAAGAAGGCTATCGAGAAGAAGGCAGGGGCCCGGGGACTGCGGGCGATTCTCGAACAGGTCATGCTGGACGTAATGTATGAAGTGCCTTCGCGCACGGGCATCCTGGAGTGTCTCATCACCGAGGACACCATCCTGCGGGACGAGGCGCCGATAATTGTCTGCGAGGGACGGGCAGAATCCGCCTAGCCGCCCTTGCCGAGAACGTGCTCATCCCGGGCCCCGCGGGCCTTTAGGGATCGTCCTCGCGATCGTCCTCCGAAGGAGATCCCTCAGATCCTCGTCACGCACTGACAAGAGCGTCGCCTGGAGCCACTCCCTGTCGGCGTCGCTGAGTTCCTCGTCCGAGAGACCGCGGGCGACCTCCTTCCGGCCCGGCTCGTTTTGGCGCTTCCAAGCGACCCGCCCGAGCCTGAATCGGATCTCCTTCACCTGAAAATCCCGCAACTTCTCTTCCAGGTCTTTCTTCAGGAACCTGACCTGCTGCAGCCAGGGGGAAGAATCGACATTGACGGTGAGGGATCCGCCTCTCAGGTCGACAGGGAACGTGTGGAGGGACAGCGGTTCTCCGCACACAGTATGCCATGAGCGCCTGAGACAGTCAAAGGAGATTCGCTCTCGCAGCGCGAGATTTTCGAACGAAGAGAGGAGGATCGACTCGAGCTTCTCCACGCAAGGCGCCGTTCAGTGCTGGCCCGCGCGGACAGCAGAGGAGTGGTACCCTACACGGCCTTCACGATCCTGTTCGATCTGATGCACCGCGTACATACTGCGGCCCGTCTGGTACCCCGGTCGGTCTGTATTCTGACTGTCTGTATGTTGGGGATGAGGACGCGCTTTGTCTTGTTGTTCGCATGGCTCACGAAGTTGCCGATAGTCTTCTTCTTGCCGCAGATTGAACATGTCGCCATGGCCGGTCTCCTTCACTTTGATTGCACAGATAAAGTCTTTTATGATACCATTTCTGATGCTGTGTGACAAGCATGTGCGTCGCGCATGAGATGCCGTGATGCAGGGAGCGTTCACTGATGGCTGGTGGTGAAATAAAGAGTACCGAGCTTGCAAAGACACTAGGTGTGAAAGCCACCGCAGTGGTGAAAGCTCTCGAGAACCTGAGAGGCACGGAGTACAAGAAAGGCACGACTAACGTGAAGCTCACCATTGAAGAGGCGGACAAGATCCGCTCGATGCTTTCCGCTGAACCCCCTGTTTCTCCAGGAGAGCGCCCCGCTGAACGTCCCCTGCCCACAGCCGAGGAGAAGGCAGGCCCCCCCGAAGCCCGACCTGCGGCCGAGCGTGAAACCAGTCCCTTACCTCGTGAACCTGTGTCCGATGAGGCTCCGCCTGAGAAGGTCGAGGCTGGGGTCACCCTGGAAGAACCCCCCGAAGCTCCCGAGGCTGGTCCGGTAGCTGAAGACGACGGCGAAGTCGCTCTCCCCGACCGATTCAAGAAGGAAGTGGAGGTCGAAAAGATAGAGAAGTTCAAGGCGAGACCGGCGATGCAGAAGGCCTTCCAGGCGATCAAGAGGATAGAGCCCAAGAAACTCGCCGATCTCAAGACATTGAAGAGGCCCCGGGACAGGTTCGCAAGGAGACCGGAGCCTGCCGCACCGCAGCCCATCACGTCCCCTCGGAAGAAGTCAATCAAGCTCGAAGAAGGGATCACCGTCAAGGAATTCGCCGAACGAATCGGCCACAAGGTACCTGACGTCATCAGGAAGTTCATGGAACTGGGATCAATGATGACGGTGAACCAGGTGGTCGACGCGGAAGCCGCGGTGCTCATCGCCGACAGCTTTGGGGTGAAAGTGGACGTCTCGCCGGAGAAGGTCGAGGAGGTCGTGGAGGTCACGGAACAGGCGGAGAACCTCCTCTGGAGGCCGCCCGTCGTAACAATCATGGGGCACGTGGACCACGGCAAAACCTCACTGCTGGACGCGATACGGGAAACCAAGGTCACAGAGACCGAGGCCGGTGGCATTACGCAGCACATCGGTGCGTATAAGGTCTCGCTGCAGGGGAAAGACATCACCTTTCTCGACACTCCGGGACACGAAGCCTTCACCGCCCTGAGGGCCCGGGGAGCGAAGGTGACCGACGTAGTCGTTCTCGTCGTCGCCGCGGACGACGGCGTCATGCCGCAGACGATTGAAGCGATCAACCACGCCCGCGCCGCGAACCTGCCGATCCTCGTCGCGATCAACAAGATCGACAAACCTGAGGCGAATCCCACGCGTGTGAAGAACGAACTCGCCGAGCACGGTGTCATTTCAGAAGAATGGGGCGGGCAGAATATCTTCGTGGAGGTTTCCGCTAAGAAACGGATCGGCATCGAGCATCTCCTGGAGATGATACTCCTCCAGGCAGAGGTTCTCGAGTTCAAGGCCAACCCGCACAAGCTCGCCCGGGGCACCATCATAGAAGCAAGGCTCGATAAGGGCAGAGGCCCCGTGGCGACGGTTCTTATACAGACCGGGACGCTCAGGGTCAGCGATGCGTTTGTGGCCGGGACGTCCTCCGGCAAGGTGAGAGCGTTGATAGATGACACCGGCAGAAAGATCACCGAGGCTACGCCATCCACCCCTGTGGAGGTGATCGGCTTCTCGGAGGTGCCCACCGCCGGCGACGTGTTCACCTGCGTCGAAGATGAGAGGCGGGCACGCCAGATCGCCCTCGCGCGCATGCACAAGCAGCGCCTCGCCGAGATGGTACGCCACAAGAAGCTGAGCCTCGACGAGATCTACGCGAAGATCAGGGAGGGCCAGATACGTGAGTTGAACATCGTGATCAAGGGTGACGTGCAGGGATCCGTCGAGGCGATGAAGAAGGCTCTCGAGGACATCACCCACCAGGACGTGAAGGTGAGGGTGATCCACAGCTCCGTCGGCGGCATCAACGAGTCGGATGTCATGCTCGCGACAGCCTCTAACGCGATCATCATCGGATTCAATGTCCGGCCCGAGGTGAAGGCTTCCCACCTCGCTGAGCGTGAAGGCGTGGATGTACGCCTCTACTCGATAATCTACGATGCTATAGAGGATGTGAAGAAAGCTCTCGAGGGGCTCCTCGAGCCGACGCTCAAGGAGAAGGTTCTGGGCAGAGCCGAGGTCCGTCAGGTCTTCCCCGTTTCGCGGCTCGGCACCATCGCCGGCTGCTATGTCATCGACGGTTCTGTGAGCCGTGCCAGTGACGGGATACGCGTCATCAGGGACAACATCCTGGTATATGAGGGGAAGATCTCATCTCTCAAACGATTCAAGGAAGACGTGAGAGAGGTGCAGACGGGCTATGAATGCGGCATCCTCATCGAGAACTTCAACGATATCAAAGTGGGCGATATTCTTGAGAATTTCGTCATAGAGCGGATCGCCGCCAAGCTCTGACGTTCCTGTTCGGCCGACTCTCCTTCACCCGGTTTTAAGGAAACGCAGCAGAAATGCACCCATACAAACGTTCCCAGAGGCTCGGCATCCTTCTCCGTGAGGAAATCGCCGACATCGTGATGAACAAGGTCAAGGACCCGCGCCTCGGCTTTGTAACTGTCACGGATGTGGATCTCACAGACGACCTCAGGATGGCAAGGATATTCGTGAGCGTCATGGACGAGGCCGAGAAGGAGCAGTCCCTCGAGATACTCAATGCCGCGCGAGGGCTCATCCGGGGTGAGATCTCGAAAAGGCTCCGGATAAAGATCATCCCCGACATCTCCTTCATGATCGACCGGTCGGTCACCCACGGGAGAAGGATCGACGCACTTCTGAAAGAGATTGGTGAGACACGTGCTACCGCCCGAGACGCTACTGGACTTCCTGAGGAGGAATAACAACTTCCTCATTCTGACCCACGTCAATCCCGACGCCGACGGGCTCGGCTCCGCACTTGCCCTCTGTGAGGGCCTCGAAAAGATCGGTAAGCACTGCGTCCTCGCCGACAGGGACCCGGTTCCCGCCCTCTACCGTTTTCTTCCCGGGAGCGAGAGCTTTCGCACCATCGAAGATATAAAGCGCGCCAGCCGGGAGTTCTCGGACTTCGCCAGCGTCATTCTGATAGACTGCAACCATGCCGACCGCGTGGTCCGTTCAGGGGAAACCCTGTTCGATTCGCCGTTCCACGGCACCGTCGCGGTGATAGATCACCACGAATGGGGAGCGCCCTATGGCGATGTCACATGGATACTGCCCGAGGCACCTGCGACAGGAGTGATGGTGTATTATCTTATCAGGAGTTTCGGGTTGGAGATTTCTTCTTCTATGGCGGCAAATCTTTACGCGGCCATCGTGCTGGATACGGGCAACTTCCGCTACGAGAATACCACGGCGGAGGTATTGAGGATCGCCTCCGAACTGACCGAGGCGGGCGCGGAGCCGCACGACATCTTCAGGCATCTCTACGAACTGTGGCCACAGAATCGTTTCGATCTCTTCCTGAGGGTATTGAACTCGATCGAGTTGATCGACGGCGTCGCAGTGACCACAGTCACGAAAAAGATGCTCACCGAGACCTCGACTTCTGCGGACGACACCGAGACCTTTGTGTCCTTCCCAAGGATCATGGAACAGATAAGGGTGTCCATTCTCCTCAGGGAGATAGATGAGGGCCACTATAAGGTGAGCCTCAGATCGAAGGATGACATCGACGTAGCGGCGGTCGCCAAACTCTTCGGCGGCGGTGGTCATAAGAACGCGGCAGGATGCACCGTCCGTGCCAAACTCGATACCGTAAAGAAACGCCTCCTGAAGGCCTTACAGTCCTACTAGGTCAGTCCGGGCTACCATATGCCTGAGCAGGTCGTAAAGTTCTTCAGGGGTAAACATCCCTCCCCCCGGTCTCCCGTGAAACACCACGTCTGACTTGCCGTTCACTGCGAGCCTCACATCCTCGACCATCTGTCCCGCGTTGAGTTCCAGAACGACGCACTTAGCCCCTGCACAGGCGAGGGCATGGATCTCCTGCTCAGGGAAAGGAAAGAGTGTCACGGGCCTGAAGAGGCCTATTCTCCGCCCTTCGCCCCTCAGGCGTGCCACAGCAGACAACGCGATCCGCGCGGCGATGCCGAAGGCAACCACTACGACGTCGGCGTCGTCCGTGTCGAACGAGTGGAAACGGACCTCGCGCTCCCGCATACGAGCGTACTTAAGCTGCAGGTAATAGTTTCTCTGCTCGAGTTCACCCTCACCGACGTACAGAGACTTGATGATGTGAGGAGTGCGGTCCCCGCAGCCCGTGAGCGCCCACGTCTTCTCCGTTCGCACCGAGGGATTGTACGCGTGCGGGACGAAGGGCTCCATCACCTGCCCCAGTATCCCGTCAGCGAGGATGAGGGCGGGGTTCCTGTAGTCGTCGGCCCTCTCAAAAGCAAGCATAGTGAGATCCCACAGCTCCTGCACCGTTGCCGGCGCATAGACCAGCATGCGGTAGTCACCATGACCACCCCCTTTGACGGCCTGGAAGTAGTCACCCTGGCTCGCAGCGATATTTCCGAGACCGGGGCCCCCGCGTTGCACATTCACCACAACCGCAGGGAGTTCCGCGCCGCAGAGGAAGGAGATGCCCTCCTGCTTGAGGCTTATGCCGGGACTGCTTGAGGAAGTCATCGCTCTTGCGCCCGTAGCTGATGCGCCGAACACCATGTTGATCGCCGCGGTCTCACTCTCCGCCTGGATGAACACGCCGCCCGCCTCGGGCAACCGCCACGAGAGATACTCAGGGATCTCGTTCTGGGGGGTGATCGGATATCCTGCGTAGAACCTGCAGCCAGCCTGCACCGCCGCCTCGGCGATCGCCTCGTTGCCCTTCATGAGTATTTTCTTCACGGGGAATTATACCACCGCGGCACCCACTTATCACAATGAAAAGCGCGGCGGCCACCGGTGATGCCGCCAGATCCTTTGTGACGAATTCCCTGTGCTAAAATAGCATATGCCCCGCATCCACGTGCTCCCTCCGTCGGTCCGCAACAAGATCGCTGCAGGCGAGGTGATCGAGCGTCCTGCATCCGTCGTCAAAGAACTGATTGAAAACGCCATCGACGCGGGAAGCGCGAAGATCGAGATCGACGTGTCGCGTGCGGGCACCCGTCTGATCAGGGTCACCGATGATGGCGCAGGCATGGACAGAGAGGACGCCTTGCTCTGTCTTGAGCGGTATGCAACGAGCAAGATCTGCGACGAACGGGACCTCTTCGCGCTCAGCACCCTCGGCTTTCGAGGGGAGGCCCTCTCCTCTATAGCCGCGGTCTCGCGGATGCGCATCGTGACAGGTCAGGATCCGGGGCCCGGCACCTCCATCGAGGTCGCGGGGGGAGAAGTGCTGGAGGTGAGGGACTGTCCGGCAAGGGGGACCATCATCGAAGTAAATGACCTCTTTTACAACACTCCTGCGCGCCGCAAGTTCCTGAAGTCCCAGACCACCGAGACCTTCCATATCGTCGATACGGTGACGAAGGAGGCGCTCTGCCATCACGAAAGGGCATTCGTACTGCGCATGAACGGCAGCGAGGTGCTTGTTCTTCCCCGTGCGTCTTCTCCAAGGGAGAGAATTCTTCAGGTCTTCGGCAGGGATTTTCTCGAGAGCCTCGCCGAGACGAGCGCGGAGGGGGAGAGAATCGCGGTCACCGCCTTCTTCGGCAGGGAGCACCTCTCCCGACAGAACAGGAGCGGGCAGTGGCTCTTTGTCAACGGAAGGCCATGCCGCGATCTCTCCATCGCCCACGCAGTCTGCCGGGCGTACGCAGGCATCATGCCGGCGGAAAGGCACCCGGTTTTCCTGATATTCCTGCAGTGCGATCCGGCGGTGGTCGACTTCAACGTCCATCCAGCGAAGAGGGAGGTGAGATTCGCGGACAGGCGCAGCGTCTCCGAATTTCTCTTTCAGGCCGCCCGTGATACCCTGTCTCCGCGAAGAGACGCTGCGCCTCCGGACGGCACGCACCCCGACTCCGGCCCGGCCTTGCAGGGGGGCGCCGCTTTACCGTGCCCCACCGTTTACGACGCGGCCGCTCCATCGACGGCATCCCTGGGCACGATATCCGAACCGTTTGCCTTTTATGCGGACCACGTCCCGTTCCTGTACATCGGAGAGACCTTCGTGGCGATGCCGTCCCGCGAGGGACTGACGATAGTGGACTACCATGCGGCGCATGAGAGGGTGAATTATGAACGGTTCCTCAGGAAAGGCGGCGTCACTTCATGGAGGCTGCTGTTCCCGAAGCAAGTCCATCTGCAGCCCGCAGAGTACAGAGTCATCATCGGGAACCTCGATGCCCTTCGAGAATTCGCGGTGGACGTGGAGGATTTCGGCCACCAGACCGTTCTCGTGAGGGGAATCCCCGAGGGGTTGCAGGCGTGCGACCCAGGCTCGCTCATGAGCGACGTGGCAGCGGCGCTCCTCGAGATGGATCCGGCAGACTCGGACACAGTGCGGCAGGAACAGGGACCCCGTATGATCGAAGCGGCTCGCAAGCGGCTCGCGGCGAGCCTCGCATGCCATTGCTCACTTCGGGGAAAGGAAGTCCCTAGTGCCGAGAAATTGGCTGCACTCCTCAGAAGCCTGGATACAGCGGATGACCCTTCTCACTGCCCTCACGGGAGGCCCACCCGCATCGTCCTCACCGTGGAGGAACTCAAGAAGCGATTCAGGAAGTAATCCGCTCGATGTCGGCGCCCGCCTTCCGCAGCTTCAGGTCGATCCTGTCATAGCCCCTGTCGAGGTGGTAGATCCTGTGGATGACACTCCTTCCCTTCGCGTTGAGGGCCGCGACAACAAGGCTCGCCGAGGCTCGCAGGTCGGTTGCCATCACCTCAGCCCCGCGCAGCCGCTCGATGCCCCTCACGGTCGCCGCGCCCGCTTCGATGGTGATGTCCGCGCCCATCCTCCTGAGTTCTGCCACGTGCATGAACCTGTTCTCGAAAATCGTCTCCTTTATCACACTCGTGCCGCGTGCCACGGTCATGAGAGCCATGAACTGCGCCTGCATGTCCGTGGGGAACCCCGGATATGGCATCGTTTTCACGTCCTGAGCCACGACGCGCCTCGGACCGGTCACCCTGAGGCCGCGCTCCGTCTCCTTGAAGGCAATGCCGATGTCCCGAAGCTTCAGGATCACCGAGTCGAGATGATCATGTTTGCAGCCCGCGAGAAGAAGATCGCCTCCGGTGATGCCGGCGATGGCCATGAAGGTCGCCGCCTCGATCCTGTCAGGTATGACCCTGTAATGATCAAAGGGTTTCAGTTCCTCGACCCCTTCGATCTCGATCACGCTTTCTCCCGCACCCCTGATCCTCGCACCTGAGGCGATCAGGCAATTCGCGAGATCTTTGACCTCCGGCTCCCGCGCTGCATTCTCTATGAGCGTGGTGCCCTTTGCAAGCGAGGCGGCCATCATGAGGTTTTCGGTCCCCGTGACTGTCGGAATGTCGAAGCATACTGAGGCGCCGCGAAGGCGCCTTGCCTTTGCCACTACATAGCCCGATTCGAGCTCGATCTTCGCCCCCATCTTCTCCAGTCCCATGAGGTGCAGGTTAATCGGTCTCGCACCGATGGCGCAGCCTCCGGGCAGTGAGACCTTCGCGTCTCCGTAACGGGCCACCAGCGGTCCCAGAACCAGTACGGAGGCCCGCATGGTCTTCACCATGTCATAGGGTGCCTCGTGGTGCCTCACCCTGGAGGCATTCAGCCGGGCAATGCCCCTCTCGAGAGAGAAGCCGACCCCCATGCTCGACAGCAGCCTGCCCATCGTGCGGACGTCCCTCAGATCGGGGACTCTTGTAATGACGCTCTCGCCTGCGGCGAGGATAGACGCGGCAAGGATCGGCAGCGCGGCGTTCTTCGCCCCGCTGATCTCGACCTCGCCCTTGAGAGATTTCCCTCCTCTCACAACCAATTTGTCCATTGTATGCAGACTCCTCCGGGGAAGGACGTCACAGGGCAACAGGCGCTTCAGACGCCCTGAGAAACATGCTTAAACCCCTTACAGCGCTTCGTTTTTCGTGGTATCTTAACATATTTCAAAAGAGGTATAATGAGGAATGACCACCGTCGAGCAACTGACAGAGAAGATTACGTCTTACAATGCGAGGGCCGACGTGGACCTCATACGGAGGGCGTATATATTCTCCCGGGAGGCTCACTGCATGCAGAGGCGCATCGAGGGTACCCCGTACATTCACCATCCTCTTTCCGTCGCCTCCATACTCGCTGACATGAAACTCGACACCGCGACAATCGCAGCAGGCCTGCTCCATGATACCGTGGAAGATACGGGCATGCTCAAGGCGGACATCAAGGATATGTTCGGATCCGAGATCGCATTCCTCGTCGATTCTCTCACGAAGCTGAGTAAGGTGGAGTTCAAGACGAGGGAAGAAGTGCAGGCGGAGAACTTCAGGAAGATGCTCCTCGCCATGTCGAAGGACATCAGGGTCATCCTCATCAAGTTCGCCGACAGGCTCCACAACATGCGAACGATAGAGCACCTCTCCGAGGAGAAGCAGAAGAGAATAGCCGTCGAGACACTTGAGATATTCGCTCCTCTGGCGAACAGACTCGGGATCGGATGGTTGCGAACTGAATTCGAGGATCTCTGCTTCAAGACCCTCATGCCCGATCTCTTCCATGAACTTGAGCGCAAAGTCGCGAAGCGCAAGGAAGACCAGTGGCAGTATATCGAGGACGTCAAGAGGATCATCACCCAGAAGCTTGCGGCCGCAGGCGTGCCCGCAAAGGTGAAGGGACGGGTCAAACACTACTACGGCATCTACCAGAAGATGATCAAGCAGAAGATCCCTTTCGAGCAGGTGTACGACGTGGTTGGCCTGAGGATCATCACCGACACGGTGAGCCACTGTTATGACATCCTTGGAATCGTCCACTCTCTCTGGCCGCTTGTCCCGGGGAGGTTCAAGGACTTCATCAGCCTGCCGAAGTCGAATCTCTATCAGAGTCTCCACACCACTGTGGTGGGGCCGGGCGGCGACAGGGTGGAATTCCAGATCAGGTCGGAAGACATGAACGAAATCGCCGAAGACGGCATTGCCGCTCATTGGAGATACAAGGAGAAAGAGCACATAGACAGGAAAAACACCCGGTTTATCGCGTGGCTGAGGGAACTCGTCAAAGAGATCTCCGATGCGAAGGAATTCCTCGAGGCGGTGAAGGGTGAAGTAGTCCCCGAGACGGTGTATGTCTTCACCCCTGCCGGCGACATCAAGGAGCTCCCCGTGGGCTCTACGCCGATAGACTTCGCGTACAGCATCCACACGGAGGTGGGAAACCGCTGCGTAGGCGCGAAGGTAAACGGAAGGATCGTCCCTTTGAGAAACAAGCTGAACAGCGGCGACGTCGTGGAGATCATCACCTCTCAGTCAGGGGGACCCAGCAAGGACTGGCTCAAGGCTGTGGTCACGCAGAGGGCCAAGAGCAAGATCAAGCAGCATCTCCGGACCGAGGAACGCAAGCAGGGCGTTGAGCTCGGGACCAAACTGTTCGAAGAGGAACTGAGGAGACGCAGCGTTGCTCAGAGCGTCATCAAGTCGAAGAAGATGGACGAGATCGTCAGGTCTTTCAGCGTCCAGTCACTTGAAGACCTGCTCGTCCTTATCGGCTACGGCAAGATATCGCCTCACCAGGTCGTCAACAGGCTCCTTCCCGAAAAAGTCGAGGAACTACCCCTCGAGAAACTGGTTAAACCGCAGAGGGAGTCGCGGAGTGTCATCACAATCAAGGGGATCGACAACGTCCTTTACCATATCGGGAAATGCTGTTTTCCGGTCCCCGGTGACTCAGTTGTCGGTTTCATTACCCGCGGCAAGGGAGTGACCATCCACAGGAAGGAATGCATCAACCTTGAGCGCCTTTCCGTCGATGCCGAGCGGCTCATAGAGGTCGACTGGACTCAAGACGGTGATGCGACCTCTCCGGCAAAGCTCCATATAGAGGGGATGGACAAACCCGGTCTCCTCGCAGATCTGAGCGCCCTCATTTCAGCGGCAAGCGTGAATATCAGCTCAGTCAAGGCGGATTCGACACGCGACAAGCGAGCACTGATCGAACTCACGCTCGAGGTCAAGAACAGGCAGCAACTCTCAAACCTCGCAAACAAGATCTCCCAGATCGAGGGCGTTGTAGAAGTGAGAAGGTGAGGTGAGGCTGCTCACCTCGCCGGGATGCCCCCGTTCAATCCCCGTCGCAGACCTTCGCCTCGCTGTCGGCCACACCAGCTGCCTGCATGGGCATCCACCAACCGCATAGGCACTGGCGTAAGGGAAAACCGCAATACGCATTAGCCTCCTCGCAGTCAGGGGAAGTAGCGCCGTGGTCGGTAAAGAACCGTCCGTACCGGAACGGCTGCAAACGCACCGATCTTTTCATGCCAGAATCACAATCAAACGCGATGCCATCGTGTCCTCGTGGTTACCATATTGAATAATATACATTATTTAGTGCCGTGCGGCTGCGTCCGGGAGGGATTTCCATACAGGAACGGGGCGACCTGCATCATCAAAGCCTCATTTCAGCGACTTATGCGTTTCGCTGGTGCAGGCAAACCATACACCCGCCGTTGACGACTAACGGAATGCCTGCCCCCTGCCCCAGACGATTCATGAATCGAGCTGTCAAACTCAGGGTAGAGGTGGCCACAGGGCATTCCGAGCGATACCTCTGCCGTGTTCCACAACCCGTTCCAGCCTGAAGCGCGAGCAAACACTGATATGTGCAGGACTTGTGGACATCATACGTGTAATGGGACTTGTGCCGCCCCCTTGCCGCCGCACACGCATTGAATAATCATGGCTAGGCCTGTCAACTGCGCTTGAACTGATCAGGCTTGAGGCTGTATTTCTTCAGGAGGTTATACAAATCGGCCCGATACAGCCCCGCCAGCTGAGCCGCCTTGCTCACATTGCCCTCTGTGAGGGCGAGGAGGTTCGAGAGGTAGTCGCGTTCAAAGGATGCCCTCATCTCCTTCAACGGCCTCAGCGGCTCCGGCGCCGCAGCCTTTGAGGGGAAGATGTAATCCTCGGTGATGACATCCTGCTGCGTCATGGCGACGGCGTACTCTATGGTGTTCTCCAGTTCCCGAACATTCCCGGGCCAGTCATAGAGCATCAGTTTATGCAGCGACTGCGGTGTGAGCCCCTTGACCTCTTTTTTCATTTGACTGTTGAACTTCGACAGAAAGTGCTCCACCAGGGGAAGTGTGTCCTCTTTTCGTTCACGGAGCGGCGGGATCCTGATAGGGATTACGTGGATTCGATAGAAAAGGTCTTCACGGAACCGACCTTCGCGCACCTCGCCCTCGAGGTTCTTGTTCGTCGCAACAACGACCCTCACGTCCACCTCGATTGGTCTCTGACTGCCGACCGGATAAAACTGGCGCTCCTGCAGCACCCTGAGAAGCTTTGCCTGGAGGCTCAGGGGCATGTCCCCGATTTCGTCGAGGAATATCGTACCCTCGTGTGCCTGGGTGAAGAGCCCCTTCGAGCTCCTGATGGCGCCGGTGAATGCGCCCTTCTCATACCCGAAGAGCTCGCTCTCGAGCAGCGTCTCGGGGATGGCCGCACAATTCAAGGCGACGAAAGGCCTGTCACCACGCGTGCTGGCAAAGTGTATCGCTTTTGCAATAAGCTCCTTCCCCGTGCCGCTTTCGCCATGAATGAAAACAGTTGAGTCGGTCTGCGCGATGAGCGATACCTGCTCAAGCACCTGCTGCATCTTCTGGCTCTTGGCGACGATGTTTTCAAAGTCGTACCGCTCCTTGAGCAGGCCCTTGAGCATTCTGAGCTCCGTAGTCATCCTCCGGTTCTCAAGTGCCCTGCCGATCACGAACAGAAGATCAGGGGCGTCGAAGGGCTTGGTGAGGTAATTGTACGCCCCCCGTTTCATGGCGTCGACAGCGCTCTCGATGGTACCGTAAGCGGTCAGGATGATGACGGGCATGTCGGGGGTGATCGCATGCAGTTCCTCCATAACCGATATCCCGGATTTCTGACCAAGCTGGAGATCGACAACAGCGAGGTCGAAGACCTGCGACTTCGCAGCCTCCACCGCGTCGTCGCCTGTAAGGGCTGTCGTCACTTCAAAGTTTGCGTTTTCAAGCCGTATCTTGAGGACTTCGAGGAGTGCCGCATCGTCATCAACTACGAGGATCTTTCCGGGGACCATGTTCCTCCCTATCGAGCCATGTCTTTCTTCTTCTGTTCGATCTCTATGTCCACCTGCTTCGTCTTCTCTATCACATCGAGCACACCTGCATAGACCTTCGCCAGCTCCGCGAGGGGACTCTGTGGAAACTCCTTGGCCATCCTCCTGAAGACGTCGAGAGCCTTCCGGTAATCCTTCTTCGGATTGTCGGGGTAAGCAAGGATCACTCCTATGGTGAATAGGGCCTCATCACCGGGGGGTTTGTTGCCGTACCGAGAAATCACCTTCTGCTGCTCATCGAGCGCCCCTTCGAAGTTGCCTTGTGCTATCAGCCTCCTTCCCCTGATAAGGTGGTTCTCTGCCACCACGCGGTCCTCCCGCTTAGACTTCGCCTCATCCAGTTTCGCATTTATGTCCTCGAGTTCCTCTTCTGTGGTCTTCAGCTCCTCGCGGACTTCGGCGAGCTGACGTGTCGTCTCCGCCAACTGACCCTTGACCTCTTCGCAAGAGTAGAGGACCCCAGTCCATACCCTGGCCTGTTCTGTAAAGACACCCGGGGGGAAATCCCTGATCACCCGTTTGAAGTACTCGATCGATTTCGTGAAATCCCTCTCAGGATTCGCATGGTGTGCCAATATGATCCCGATGTTGAAGGCAGCCTCATCTCCAGGATGCCGGTTCGGGTACATTTCCAGAACCCGACGGTTCGCTGCTTCTGCACCCGCAAAATCCCCGTTCTCGAGGAGCTCCTTCGCTATGCGGAAATCATCCATCGCGGTCCCCTTCGTATCCTGCCCCTTCTCCCCCAGGCTCGCACACCCGAGACAGGAGAGGATGATCAGGAAGGCAGCACAAACGTAAAGGTACTTCCCTGCCCCAGCTTGCTTTCTACCCACACTCTCCCTCCGTGAGCGCTCACAATGTGCTTTACGATTGCGAGGCCCAGTCCCGTTCCCCTGAATTCTCCCGACCTGGCCCTGGCCACCTGCTGGTACTTGTCGAAGATGGTAACCAAGTCCTCCTTGGCAATGCCGGGCCCCGAGTCGGACACCGACACAGAGATATCGTTGTCGACGCGGGCCGCAGATATGCGGACTATCCCGCCGCCCGGCGTGAACTTTATCGCGTTCCCTATGAGGTTCCTCAGAACCTGCAATATCCTCTCGCTGTCTATCCTGAGGCTTGAAAGACCTTCGACAATTGAGGTCTCTATCCTGATCTTCTTGGACTCCACGAGCGGCTCGACCTCTGTAATCGCCTTCCGTATCAGCTGGGAGAGATCGACACGGGAGAAGTGGTACGTTGCCATCCCCGCCTCCATCTTCGAGATGTCCAGGAGAGAGCTCACCAGCTTGATGAGCCGCTCACTCTCGTGGGAGATAATAGTGAGAAGCCTCTTCTGCTTCTCGTTCGCCTGGCCTCCCACACCTTCCAGGAGGAGATTCGTCCCCTCGCGGATTGAGGTAAGCGGCGTGCGCAGCTCATGAGACATGAGCGAATAGAAGTCCGACTTCATCTTGTCCACCTCTCGAAGGCGGGTGCACATCAGGTTGAAGGCCTCGGCAAGTTCCTGCATCTCAGGGGGAGAAGAAACCTTCACGTTGGCCTCGAAATTGCCCGCCGCGATCTCCTTTGTCTTCTCCTTGAGCGCAGAGATGGGTTTCGTGATACCCCGCGTGATGAGCACAGAAAGCATGATCATGACGAACAGCGAGAGAGCGGTTGTCACCGTGGCCACCTGGCTCGCCTCCACCCCCGCCTTGCCGAGTATTCCGATCCGTTCGAAGGTGTTATTTTGGTATACCCTTTCGAGATCCTTCAACGCGGCGGTTATCCCGTCGATGATCTCCTCCTTCTGTTTCTTGTACATGTCCTGGGCATACCGTTTGTTGGCGCGTATGTAAGATACCTCCTCGGTGAAGACCGTTGAGTAGGATTGGTGAAGCGCCTCAACGTGGTTTATGAGTTCCGTCTCGTGCTCTGAGATAGAGAGCCGCCTGAGCTCGCTGAGATAGGTGTGGAAGTCATCTTCCGCCGCCACAGCCTGATCGTAGAGCGCCTGGTCTCTGAGTATGACGAACTTCAGTTCGTTTCGTATCTCGGACAACAACGCATCGGTCAGCTTGGTATGAAGCTCGTCGGCGCGCTTGTCGAGCTCGACGATCGACACGACCTCCTTGAACTTCAGGAGCTCTTTCACGGCATGTACGCTTGCCGCAGTCACAAGGATAAAAATAACGGCGTACCCTATCGAGAGACGGGAAAAGATTGTCAGCCGCACACGTTCACCTGCAGGCGTGACACCTTGCTGCTGCTCGGAGCGGAGACAGCACAAGACACCATGAGGAAAAGGTAGTCAAGAAACAACTCATGTTAAAAGTGTCTAGTACTATAGCAGAAGCCGCACACGCGGGTAAACTGCGGATGACTCGCCCTTGCGTGTCAAGCCTCCAGAGGGAAAGGCCCCTGGGAGTTGTCCAACATCGGTCGTACAGTATTGAAGAAGATCGTCCGCTCATCACCGTCACCGACACTCTCGCACTTGAGGCGCCTCCGCCCTGTAGCTGCCATAACCTTTTGAATAATCATGAGAGAGAGACGTCATTGAGAGGTCCTGGGAGTCTTGGCCGCGCCCCGCAGGGTGAAACGCAGGGGCCGTCAGAGATCAAGCAACATCTTGTTGATCTCGATCGCTGCGACAGCCCCCTCGCCTGCGGCAATGACCACCTGGTCGTGACCCGTGTTCAGCGGACCGACAATGTAGAGGCCGCTCACGGAAGACTCGTAGTGGTGATTGGTGAGGTACTTGAACCCCTTGCCGTCCCTCTGGAGGGGGAGCTCCGAGAGGAAATCGTTGTTCAGCTTGAAGCCGAAGTTCGACATGATCACCTCGCAGTCTATCCTGCGGCCGTCCCTCAGCTCCAGTCCCTCCATGCGCTCCTCGCCGATGATCCGCACGGGCCTCCCCTTCACGAGGACGATTCCCTCCTCAGCGAGTTCCTCCTTATATGCGTCCGGCGGGTCGTAAATAATGAGGAGCAGCGTGATGTCGTCAGTGTACATCTCCTTCATCGCGAAGGCAAGACGAACGGTGTAGATCGAGTTGCCGATCAGGAGCAGCTTTTTCCCTGTCGTGCGGAATCCGTCGCAGTCAACACAGGTATAGAAGGTCGTCCCGAGGAACCTGTGGACGTTCTCGATTTCGGGGAGGTTGTCGTACACGCCTGAAGAGACAATGACGAACTTCGCCAGGTATCGCTCACCTGCTGTAAGGACCTCAAAGTGATCGTCCCCCCGCACCACTTTGATGACCCTCGCCTGCTCGACCCTGACCCCAAAGTGCCTCGCCTGCTCCATCCCGAGCCGGATAATCTCTCCCCCTGAAATGGCCCGCTGCGTGAGGAAGTTCTCGATGTGACGCGCGTGCCACGTCCGGCCCCCTCCACGGTCCAGAAGAAGCACGCGCCTGTTGTAGCGTCCAAGATAGATCGCGGCCTGCAGTCCCCCCGGCCCCGCTCCCACGATGATACAGTCCAATATATCGCTTTCTGCCATCGACGCACTACCTCAGCGGCAACACGGAGGTAACGACTCAGCGGAGAATCCACCCTGGCGTCGCATAAAAAAGGATGCAAGGGGCAGGGAAGAGATGCCGGGAACTTTCTGTTGCGATATCTTAATCAATCGGGAAACCACATTTAAGGGGCGATGGTGCACTGGCCGTGAATCAAGCAGAAGTCACTCTGAATTGAAGTTCATCCCACTCAGACACGAAGTCACCCCGCCTGCTCCGGAATGCAACCGTGACGTTCATATGAGGAGAAAGCAGGCCGTTGCGGACGTGCATTATTTCCTGAGCTCCCTTCCCAGCCGTTTCTCAACGGATGCGACTTTCTCCTCGATCCTGTTCCGCCTTCCCTTCCGGTCGTCGATCTTGATCGATATCAGGAGCCGATCCTCCGTCTTCATGAGTTCGTCCCTGCACTTCTTGACGAGCGCCATAATTTCATCCCAGTCACCCTCCACAACGGTCCCCATGGGATTCACTTTGTACGGCATGCCGCTCGCATCGACGATATGAAGAGCTATGGCGAGCTTGTCCCCAACGCTGCTTCCAAGACCAAGGGGCACGATACTGAACTCGGCGAGCATTATCAGGTCTCCTTGCGATACCCTATCCTACCGTAAGGGAAGGGGTCAAGTGCATCCCAAAAAAGAAAAGGTGGCTCATCGCCACCTCAGCTCACTCTCAAACGGGCATAAATTACTTGATCGAATCTTTCAGCGTCTTGCCGGCAGTGAATTTCGGAATCTTCGTCGCGGCAATCTTTATCTCCGCTCCCGTCCTAGGATTGCGTCCTTTCCTGGCCTTCCTCTTAGCCACCGAAAAAGTCCCGAAGCCCACGAGCGTCACCTTCTGGCCCTTCTTAAGCGCCATTCTCACGGCGTCAAGGGTCGCGTCGAGGGCGTTAGCCGCATCGGCCTTCGTCAGGTTCGCAGCCGATGAAACCTTGTCTATCAGTTCCGCTTTTGTCATCTACTCTCCCCTCCTTTCTCCTTCAAATTGTTGAATGCCAAAGGTTTGCTATACACAATACCAAGAAATACCTGCATTGTCAAGAGAAAAGATTGCCGTCGCCTCGGGGAAACAAGCCCTGTCAAGTTATCGCGGCCGCATGATTAACCAGATGCTGTGCCCTTAATAGATCAAGCTGAATGCGAGAGAATGCGGAAGACAGTCAAAAATGCGAAAACACAGGGTTCAGGCTGTGATATAATTTGAGAGAGCTGAATGAGGCGGAGCCACCGCGTGAAGGACAGCAAGAGGCTGGAAGAGATCATACGGAGACTATCACAGCAGTATCCCGAACCGAAGAGCGCTCTTCGGTTCACAACAGAGTGGGAACTCCTCGTCGCCACGATCCTGTCTGCCCAGACGACCGACAGCCATGTCAATAAGGTCACCGAGGGACTTTTCGGAAAGTTCCGGGCGGTGGCAGACTACGCCCGCACTCCCCTCGAGACTCTTCAGCGCGAGGTGGGCTCCATCAATTTTTACAAGACGAAGGCAAGGAACATCCATGCGGCGGCGAAGATGGTCATGGAGAGATACAGAGGAAAAGTTCCGCGGACCATGGAGGAACTCGTCACCCTGCCCGGGGTGGCGCGAAAGACGGCGAACATCATTCTGTGGAACGCGTATGGCATAAACGAGGGCGTTGCTGTGGACACCCATGTGAAGCGCCTTGCAGGCCGACTCGGACTCACGGAGCACGACGACCCTGTAAAGATCGAACAAGACCTCATGGCCCTAGCCCCGAGGGAACGGTGGGGCGAGCTGTCACACTTACTCATACTTCACGGCAGAACGGTCTGTCATGCCAGACAGCCGAAACACAGCGAGTGCGTCCTCTTCGACCTGTGCCCATCGAGAGACATATGAACCTCAACGGCAGACGCTAGCCGCCTCATTACTCGCCGTTTGTTCATGGAATCCTCAGATCCGGGAAGAACTTCGGGACTCTCCTTCGGTACTCTTCGTACTCCTTGCCGAACCGTCGCACGAGTTCCCGTTCTTCCAGCGGAATGATCACCGACTGAACCATGACAAAATCGAGCAGGGTGACACAGCCCACCGCTACAACCCCCGTCATGAAGAAGACGCCAAGAAAAATCATCGTGTGTGCCAGGTAGGTCGGGTGACGCACGACGGAAAACGCCCTTGATGTCACCAGTCTGCCCTTCTCTCCCGCCGTCACTTCCGGAACCCCCACTATCCCTCTGAGACTCAGCAGTCGCCCCGTCCAGAGGTGGAGTAGCGTGCCGAAGACAAACAGGAGCACTCCTGCCAGGGCCACAACCAAGGGCATGTCCAACCTGACCCCAAGCACGGGTTCTCTGAAGTGGAACACGGCAATGGCGAGGGGAAGCCATGTGAGGAGCGGCATCACGTAGGTCAGAAGACCGAGCCGTCTGAAGAACCCTGTAGCGAGGTGGACCGGAATCCAGAAAAGCGGAATCGCCAGCCAGAACACTACGGTAGCAAGAGCGAGGATGTCGAGTGCGCGCTCCATTGACATAGTATAACCGACTCCTCGGATCAGTTAACGTGCCTGGCAGGATGCACGGCGGTCCGCCCGTGCTACCGGGTGTGGCGAGTCGTGCCAGAGAAACGGGGCACTCCAACACGCTCACGCCGCGAGGCTTCTGGTATACTTCCTCAGACGCCAGGTTGAAGGAGAAGGCATGAACATTCCGAAGAGAAGACTCGGCAAGACAGAAGAACACGTGACCATCATCGGCCTGGGGGGCGAAGGCGTCCTCAGGACATACGGATATGAGAAAGAGGCATACTCGCTCATCAACCGGGCACTCGACCTCGGCATCACCTACTGCGAATCTGCGCGCGCCTATTCAGGGAGTGAATCATACTATGGGAAAGCCCTGAGAGAGCGAAGAGAAGCGATCTTCCTTGCAAGCAAGTCTCACGCGAGGGATAAGCGAGGCGCACAAGATCAACTCGAGGAGACCCTCAGAAACATGAAGACCGATCACCTCGACCTCTGGCAGGTGCATGACGTGAGAACCGACGAAGATGTGGAAGAAATCTTTGGCCCCTCCGGCGCCATCGAGGCCTTTGCAGAGGCGAAGAGGAGGGGGCTTGCGCGGTTCATAGGAGTAACCGGACATCACGACCCAGAGGTCACCAGAAAGTGCATCGAACGGTTCGACTTCGACACCGTCCTTCTGCCCGCGAATCCCGCAGAGCCGCATTACAGGAGTTTCATAGAAGGCGTCATCCCTCTCGCTGCAGAGAGGGACATGGGCATCATCGCGATGAAGGTGTACTTCAGAGGGTACGCGACGAGGCTCGAAGGAGTCCCTCTGAGCGCGTTCTATCGTTTTGCGCTTTCACATCCGATCACGACGGCGGTCATCGGGTGCGACGACGTTGCGCAGCTCGAGCAAAACGTCTCCTTCGCCCGCTCTTTCGAGACTATGGACGAAGCGGAGTTGCAGGCGCTGGTGGGTGCCGTGGCCCCTTACGCGCGGAGGCTCATGTACTATAAGCCGTAAGTCTTTTTTTTCAATCACTTCACTAATTCCTGACTATCCTGCAATATCAATAAGTTCCGACATATCGCTCACGTAATTTCAAGGAGTTCCCCATGAGTGTCCCTGGAGCATTTATTCTGGACGGGTCGGGCGGGCCAAAGATCTGCTCTTTTATTGCCCAATTGACTGATGTTCGCCGTCCTGGGGGATAATGGTCACAACAAAGGGAAGGCAGGAGGTTCTCAAAATCGACATGAAGCGGATGATGTGTCTGGGATCATGTCACTATAAAGAGTTTCTCTCTTGACTCAAGATGCGCTGGGCTATACGCCCGTGTGGGTTCAACTCCCACCACCAGCACTTTATTTATCTAGGCATATCAATACGTTAGCAGCTAACTGCTAGGTCAAAAGTTCCATCATTTCCTGAACAAATTCAAGCACGTCCTAACATGGTTGCTTGGTTTGCTGAAAACCGTACGTGGACCGTACGTAACTGACGGGTCCGGGGTGCTGACGCTCTGGGCTTTCCTGAGATCTCATACTGCAGGTCCACTAGGATCGCGGACCACGAGATACAAGCCAGTAGCACACCAATTGGAGGTGTGTTATGGACGGATTCACGGTCGCGATAAGGCGCACGATGCTGGCTCTTGAACACAAGCTGGGGCGTACAGTACGTATTATGCGGGCAACGGAATGTATAATATGCGACAGAGCAATATAACGCAGCCGCCGCGTAAAACATAATGTTAGCCAGACATAAGGGGGTTCAAAATGGCAGCACCTGCTCCACCGTTGGCAGTCCGCCCCTTCAGCGATTCGTATCTCCTCGCGTTCTCGGCAGAACATGTTGCGTATGAGATCGACATGTTCTTTGGGATGGTGGAGGTGCTCACGCGACCATCCGTCATTGGCGCGACATCGGCGGCGGAAGCGAACAGGTTGAAAAACGCAGTGATCGAGGCATTCGCAATCCACCTAAGAAACCCGATCGATAGGGCCTCTATCGCAAGTCTTCCACCAGCCCCCGGAATTCCTTTGACTCTGAGAGGATCCGATGGGCGGCTTCACGCAGTCTGTCCACCTGCTCGGAACTCAGATTGAACGACGTCGGCAGCCGCTTGAGATACAGACTCTCGTCCTCGTTCTTCAAGGCATCGAACTTGACCTCAATCACATAGAAGCGGATGTCGCCGCAGGAACCTGGTTCCATAGATACCCTCCCCTCGGGACACCTCCCCGTCCGCACCTGTTCGGTCCACTGTTTCAGACTTTCCTTCAGCAACGCCACTGTTTCCGCATTGTACCGTTCGATCGCTATCGTTGAATAGGACTCGAGCATCGCGGCAAAGGCTGGCGGACTCTCCACCCTGTCCCAGGAGGTGTCCGGCTGGGTTTCTGCATTGACCAGGATGAAGACGATCTTGTGCACGTTCCTGTGGTGCGTATCCCTGATGGATGCCCAGTAATCCCCGCTGAAGACTATCCTGTCGAGGATCGCCCTCAGGCCGAGATTGTCCGACACCCCTCCATCCAGCAGATGAAGAAAAGGCTTCTTCTCAGAGTCAAGAAAAGGCCCGATGTTGTTGGACAGATAGAACTGCCGCTCCGAGATGTTATCCTCCTTCAGGACCCTCTCGATGGCTGTAGGCAACCGGTAATTGCAACTGCCGGCGTAGTTCCGCACGGTGATGGGGGTCATGAGCACAGGCACCGCCGATGAAGCGGCCACGGCCCGAGCAACAGGGAATAGCCCGAGGTCTGAGCAGATCGGATCGAACATATCCTGCGTGAAACCCACTCTTGTGCCGTAGGTCATGTCGGTTGCGTTGACTATGACCATCGGTCCCTTCCGGGCGACCATGTCCCCAAAGGTGCCTCTCTGGAAGATGTGCTCGTCGTAATATTCAGCCGCCAGGTCGCTTCGGTCGAAGAAGGGCGAGAGAAGCCGCATCCAGTTGACTGGGTTAAGGAATATCCTTGCGGCGAGCGCCCCCTGCACGTTCTTCCTGAGAAACCGGCTCTCGAAATCCTCGAAGATACGCTCACCGAAGAGACCGTAATACGCGGCCGTGAAACTCCCCCCGGAAACAGCGGATATGACGTCCACCTCGTCAAGAAGGTGCCTCTTCTTTCCCTCCACGACCACCTCCGTCCTTGCCAGTTGCTCAAGGACGCCATAGGAAAGCGCCGCTGCCCGCGTCCCGCCGCCGGAGAAGGTGACAAACAGGAGCAGGTCATCAGACTTGCCAGGGACCCTGACATTCTTGCCCCTGTAGCCCCCGTGAGGATCGTATGCCTTGAGTGGCTCGTTGACGGGATAATGCGCGCAGCCGGCGATGAGGATAAGTGCGGAGAAAGCGCACAGAAGACTACTGTATATCGCGCGGCGATATTGCGACGGTACCCTGTCAGAGAAGATCGGTCTATCCAAGTATGTCCTCAACGCAGCATGGTGAAAGGCGGTGAGTGTGACAAGTATAACAGAACAGGAATGGGATCCCAGCGGCATCTCGTCGTCTACAAAGATATCTTCAGAGCGTGGATTAAGGTGGCTATCGCTTGTCAGTCCTTGAGTTCTTCAATGTCCTTATCTTCTCGATCAACTCGGTCTTGCTGATCAGCCTATTCCTCTCAAGCAGACCAATCCTCAGCCACCGTGCGTTTAGGAAACAAGTGGGAGGGAGATGAATGGCAGAGAAATTCTATCCGAGACAAAGAGCGACGTTTGAAGAAGTTCTTATGAGCACGCACAAGATGAGTTCTTTCGGGTTCAGCCTGCGACTCAGGGATTCCCCCTCCAGCACGGTGAGTCGGCCTTTCGCACGAGTCGGTGCATCGCCACAAGGAAAGAACCGTGCGTCCGTGGGGTCACCTCAGCAGGGAAAGCACTTTTTCATGAAGCCCGGCATTGCCTGAAGCGAGAAGCGGAGTGCTCTTCTGAAGTCCGATCTCGACGCCGTCGATCGTGTTGCCCTCCAGGTCGGTAACGACGCCCCCCGCCTCGCGCACAAGCAGCCAGCCTGCTGCAAAATCGAAGCTCCTCGAAGGCGCAGGGGTCACGAAGACACTCACGGCTCCGTACGCTACATAAGAGAGGTCGAGGGCCGTGGCACCGAGACAGCGCGTTTTTCGCGCCTGTGAGAGGAGCCCCACGATCCTCTGCAGGTCCCTCCCCGGGTTCTGCGCTTCGTAGGCGATCAGGTAGAAGACGTCGTCCTTCTGGGTGTGGATCCTGTCGCCGTTGAAACAAGCCCCTTTGCCCCTTTCGGCCCAAAATTCGTCGCCTGTGACGAGGTTGATCACGTATGCAAGGGTGATGTCTTCGAGGCGGTCCCCCTCTGCTACGGCAATGGAGGAACAGTAGAAAGGGACACCCGATATGGCGTTCTTGCTGCCGTCGATCGGGTCGATAAGTACTCGCAGCCCTCCGCCCCTCACGTCCTTACTGCCGGCCTCCTCGGAAAGGATGCTCAGCGGCTCACCGAGTGCCTCAAGATCACCGATGATCAGGTCTTCCGCATCCTTGTCGATAGGGAAGGTCTTGTCACCTGAGGCTCCCTTGCCCAGGGACGAAGTTGAGAAAGGTCTCAGTCTCACCGCTCCGATGCGCTCGAAGAGGCGTTTCCCTATGTTACGGAGGTATTCGATCTTCACATGTGTGATCCTGTGCAAACCACCGGCAATGGACTGACAAAACATCGCGTCCCGCTCGGAAAAGCCTTGGGACTGCTGCCTGCCTCGCCCGATACGCAACAGCAAGGTTTTCTGAGTCATTATACCTTCCGGATTCCCGCATTGACAACGATATTCAGCCGATTTATTATAGAACGCTATGGCAAAGCCCGACTTTTCTGCCCTCACCCGTTCCAACATACGTCCGCTCCAGGCATACGTAGCGAAGGAAGTCCCCTGCATGGTGAAGCTCGATGCGAATGAGAGCCCTTACCCGTTTGACGACCCCGGCGCGCTGATGCCCGAGGAGGTACTCCGGACGCTCAACCGCTACCCCGACCCTGAGGCGGGAAGGCTCAAGAGAGCGATTGCATCAACTTTCAAGGTGAGCCCAGATCAACTGCTTATGGGCAACGGTTCGGACGAGCTGATTTACTACCTCGTACTCACCTTCGGCGGGCCCGTCCTCTATCCCGTCCCGACTTTCTCGATGTACGGCATCATAACTCAGGCGGTAGGCGAGGCTCACATGGCGATACCCCTCGATGAGCATTTCGACCTCGATCTTAAGAAGATGCTGGCGGCGGTCCGGACTCACAAGCCGAAACTCGTGTTCCTCAGTTCTCCCAACAACCCCACGGGGAATTGCTTCTCAACAGACAGAATGGTCGCGATAGTGAACGCGTCCAAGGGTCTCGTGGTCGTGGACGAGGCATATCTCCCCTTCTCCGACAGGGAGAGTTTTCTTGGCATGCTCGCCGAAAAGAAAAACCTCGTCATCCTCAGGACGATGAGCAAGATCGGGTTCGCCTCACTGCGCCTCGGGTTTCTCGTCGGCGACGCGGAATTGGTCAAAGAGGTGAACAAGGTCCGCCTTCCTTACAACGTAAATACCCTTTCGCAGGCGATCGCCGAAAAGGTGCTCCGCCGCCCGTCACTCTTTCGTTCCCATATCCGCGCGATCGTGAAGGAGAGAAAGAAGATGGTGCGGGCTCTGAGCGAGTTAGAGGGAGTCACTCCTTTTCCTTCCGACGCGAACTTCATCCTCTTTCGGGTCATGCACGCTGCCGGGGTTTATGAGGAACTCCTTGCCGCAGGTGTTCTCGTCAGAAACATGAACACGGTGATACAGGACACGCTGCGGGTCACCGTCGGGACTCCGGAGGAGAACAGAGTTTTTCTGGGCGCTCTTCGGCGCATTCTGGCAGGTGTCTCGTGAGATCCGCATCGGTCGGGAGGAAGACAAAAGAGACCGACATCGCCATCGAGATCAATCTCGACGGCACGGGTGAATGCGACATCAAGACGTCGATCCCCTTCGTCGACCACATGCTGAACCTCTTCGCCTTCCACGGCGCGTTCGACCTGAAGATCTCCGCGCAGGGAGACATCGAAGTGGATTTTCACCACCTCATGGAAGATCTCGGCATCACTCTCGGGGATGCTGTCAGGCAGGCCGTCGGAGAAAAGCGGGGCATCAGGAGGTATGGGTCGTCGATCATCCCCATGGACGAAAGTCTCGCCCAGGTGGTCATCGACCTCAGCGGCAGGCCGTTCCTGGTATACAGGGTGAAGACCCCGAAAGGCTCATACAGCGGGGGAGTGGAAGTGTCCCTCTTCGAGGATTTCTTCCGGGCGTTCACCAACCACGGTCTCATGAACCTTCACATACTGGTGCAGTACGGCCGGGACACTCATCATATCTTCGAGGCGGTATTCAAGGCCATGGGGAGGGCTCTCAGAGAGGCAGTGGGAGCAGACCAGTTGAAAAGGGGGATACCCACGACAAAGGGTAAATGGTGACGTCCGGAGGATGAGCATTCCCCTGCGGACAGGTTCTCTCAAGATCATCACGGTGCTCGGAATCCCCATCCGGGTCCACTTCTCATGGCTAGTCATATTCGGTCTCATCACCTGGTCGCTCTCCACGTATTACTTTCCGAAGGCTGCTCCCGAGTATCCGGCGCTCTCGCACTGGGCGAGCGGCACACTCGCCGCGCTCATGCTCTTCGTTTCCGTCGCCCTCCATGAGCTCGCTCATTCCCTCGTGGCGAGGAAGTACAGAGTCGTCATCGTTGACATCACCCTCTTCATTTTCGGCGGAGTGGCACAGATGAAGGGTGAGCCCCGCGATCCGAAGGCGGAATTTGTCATCGCTGTCGCCGGCCCCCTGATGAGCTTTGTCTTGGCGCTCGTATTCCTCCTCTGTTCATCCGTCTCGTCACACACGCTCCTCGCTCCCCTCTTCCTGTACCTGGCCCGCCTGAATGCGGTGCTCGGGACATTCAATCTCATACCCGGCTTTCCCATGGACGGGGGGAGGGTGGTGCGGTCGTACCTCTGGAAAAGATCGAACGACTTCCTGTACGCGACGAGAAAGGCTGCCGACTACGGTCAGCGGATCGCCCTCGCATTCATAGGGTTCGGACTGGCGTCGCTCGTCCTCGGATTCCCCGACGGCGTCTGGCTCATTCTCGTGGGGTGGTTTCTATACTCCGCTGCACAGTCGAGTTCCCAGCAGGCGAGCCTCCAGTCGAGCCTTGCGGGTATCACGGTCGGCGACATCATGGTCAGGGAAGTCGTCTCCATACCCGCTCATACCACGGTGGAGACCGCCATCAACCACTACTTTCTCAGGTACGGGTTTGGCGGCTTTCCGGTGACGGACCAAAACGGGGTGCGGGGGATGGTAACGTTGAGGGAGATCAAGAACGTCCCGAGGGATCGATGGCCGTCAGTCACCGTGGGCGAAATCGCAGCCCCTCACGAAAAGAAATTCGAGATCCCCCCCGAAGACGACGCGTGGAAGGCACTCGAAACTATGCTCAGCGAGGATCAGGGAAGACTACTAGTGACAGACAAGGGGCGAATGGTCGGTCTGATCACGAGAAACGGCATTGCACAGTATATACAGATAATGGGAAAGTGAAGTCGCCAGGCATCAGGGATGCCCGGTCACCTCACCTGCACTTCTTCCGGTTCTCCGAACCCTTGTGGGGTACGGCTCATGTGGGCACGCCGAGTTTCGGCAGGATCACGAATTGCAGGAGGAGCCAGACGACAAAGATGCCGATGACGACGAGCAGGTCGCTCACTCTTTCTTGCCCTCCTTCTTGCCTTCTTTTTCTTTTGTCTTCTCCGTCTTTTCCCTCACGTCCTCATAATCCACAAATTCTATGATGGCCATGGGCGCGCGATCATTCAGCCTCTGTCTTGTCTGCACAATCCTGAGATAACCGCCGTTTCGGTCCGCAAACCTCGGGGCGATCTCGGAAAAGAGCTTTGCCACCACCGCCCTGTTGGGAATGTACGACATCACCATCCTTTTGGAGTGGAGGTCACCAGCCTTTCCGAAGCTGACGAGCCTTTCCGCGGTTCCCTTGATCGCTTTAGCCTTGGCCAGGGTGGTTTCGATCCGCTGATGCTCGAAGAGCGAGGCGATAAGCCCGCGCATCAGGGCTTTTCTCTGATTCGCCGTCCGCCCGAAATGTCTCCCCGCCACTTTATGACGCATGTTTCCCAGCACCTCCCTTGGGCATAAAGCCGCTCGCCTGAAGCGCCTCCATGTCGATTCTCATCCCGAAATGAAGACCCATGCCGTTGAGGATATCCCGTATCTCGTTGAGCGACTTTCTTCCGAAATTCTTCGTTCGCAGCATCTCGTGCTCGGTTTTCTGCACCAGATCCGCGATCGTCCTTATGTTCGCGTTCTTGAGGCAGTTGTAAGCCCTCACGGAAAGCTCGAGTTCGTCTATGCTCTTGACCAAGTGCTCATTGGAGGCAGGGTTGGAAGCCGCGAGGCTCGCCAATGCCGCAGTCTCCTCGGATACCTCCTGCTGCTCGACGAAGATGAAGAGGTCCAGATGGTCCATGAGGATCGACGCGGCGTCGCTGATCGCAATCTCTGGCGAGATGCTCCCGTCTGTCCAGATTTCCATGACAAGCCTGTCGTAATCCGTTGCCCTTCCTACCCTCGCCCTTTCTACCCAAAAGTTCACCTTCCTCACAGGGCTGAACACAGAATCGATCACGAGCACGTCTATGGGAAGCCCTTCCTCCTTGTTCGCCTCGGCAGGGCGGTATCCTTTGCCTCTCTTTATGTACATCTCCATATCCAGAGACACGCCGCTGTCCACCGTCGCAATGTAGTGATCCTTGTTGAGCACCTCCACGCTGTGATCCGCCTGAATGTCCGCGCCGGTGATCTTCTTGGGACCCTTTGTCTTGATCGTCACCGTCTTTCTTGCGTCGCCGAACACCTTAAACCTCAGCTTCTTCACATTGAGGATGACATCGATGACATCCTCCTTGACACCCTTTATGCTGGAAAGCTCGTGTAACACCCCAGGTATCTTCAACCCTGTGACGGCAGCTCCCTCCAGCGAAGACAGAAGGACCCTTCTCAGGGAATTGCCGATAGTCGTGCCGAAACCGCGTTCCAGCGGCTCGGCGACGAGCTTCCCGTATGAATCGGTGAGGGTCTCCTCTTCAAAGTTAATTTTCTTGGGTAACTGAAAACCCCTTTTCACAAGATCCATGATAAGGCCTCCTCTGCCTAAATCGCTACGCCGCCGCGTACGAAGAAGAGTGCGTCCTCTCCACCCCTACACCCTCTCGACACTCGTTACTTGGAATAGAACTCGACTATGAGCTGCTCGTGGACTCCCGATTCGGTGAGCTGTATCTCATCGCGGGAGGGGATCCTGGTCAGCTTGCCCCTCAGGCCCTGCACATCCATCTCGACCCACTCGGGAAGACCTCTCTGCTCCGCAATGGCAAGGTTCTCGGCGAGTATGGGCACGTCCTTGCTCGATTCCTTGACCGCTACGGCGTCTCCCGGTCTCAGCATGAAGGAAGGGATCGATGCCTTTCTCCCGTTGACCAGGAAGTGGCCATGTGAGACGAGCTGTCTCGCCTGCCTGATGTTGAGCGCAAAGCCCATGCGGCACACCACACGGTCCAGCCTTCTTTCAAGAATCTGCAGGAGCACCTCCCCCGTGATTCCTTTCATCCGCGCCGCCTTCTCGAAATAGCTCCTGAACTGGCGCTCTCCTACGCCGAACATCTTCCTCACCTTCTGTTTCTCCATGAGCTGTATGCCGTAATCGGAGAGCTTCCCGCGACCCTGCCCGTGCTGTCCGGGAGGGTACTTGCGCCGCTCGACTCCGCATTTGTCCGTCACGCACCGTATCCCTTTAAGGAACAGCTTCTCTCCTGATCTCCTGCATATCCTGCAGAGAGGCCCTGTGTACCGTGCCATCGCTAGACCCTCCTCCTCTTGGGCGGCCTGCATCCGTTGTGCGGCACCGGGGTCACGTCCTTTATCAGCGTAATCTCGAGGCCCACCGCCTGCAGGGCACGTATCGCCGTCTCTCTTCCGGCCCCCGGGCCTTTCACGTATACCTCCACGTGCTTCAGCCCCATTTCCATGGCCTTCTTCGCCGCCGTCTCGGAAGCCATTTGCGCCGCGAAGGGCGTTCCCTTCCGGGACCCCTTGAACCCGAGACTGCCTGCACTCGACCAGGCGATGACGTTGCCACTCGGATCAGTGATCGTGACTATCGTGTTGTTGAACGTCGTCTGTATGTGGGCCTCACCGCTGTGGACGGTCTTCTTGACCTTCTTTCCGCTTCTCTTCTTCTGTGCCATGCAGTCGCAACCTCCGTTACTTTTTCTTGACCACGAGCTTACGAGGACCCTTACGAGTTCGCGCATTGGTCTTGGTCCTCTGCCCCCTTGCGGGCAGGTGAGCAGAGTGCCGCGCCCCGCGGTAGCACCCGATGTCAACGAGCCTCTTAATGTTGACCGAGATTTCGCGTCGGAGATCTCCCTCGACCTTGTAATCCCTCTCTATGAGATTCCTGATCTTGACTATCTCGTCGTCCTTGAGTTCCTTGACCCTTGTATTCGGATTAACGTTCGTCTCAAGCAGGATCCTGTTCGACAGGGACCGCCCGATGCCGAAAATACGAGTCAATCCTATCTCCACACGTTCGTTCTTGGGAAGGTCTACGCCAGCAATTCTCGCCATAGCTGCTCCTTAGTCAGAAATTTCATCCTTCGTCAGCCTCATGAGCCCTGAGTCAGCCCTGTCGCTGCTTGTGTCTCGGGTTTTCGCAGAGCACCCTCAACACACCCTTTCTCTTCACCAACTTGCATTTCGAACAGACCGCCTTCACAGAGGGCCTCACTTTCATGCACGAACCTCCTCGCTCTCCTTGGCTCCGGCAAAAACAAGGGTGAGCATGGTGTATCCCTTCCCCGCCGACTCGTGGGGTCGAATCCCCTAGGAGTCTTACTTGTACCTGTAAGTCACACGACCCTTTGTGAGGTCGTACGGCGACAGTTCCACGAGCACTTTGTCCCCGGGCAGTATCTTGATGAAGTGCATCCTCATCTTGCCAGACACGTAGGCGAGAATGACCTGCCCGTTTTCAAGCTGAACCCTGAACATCGCATTTGGCAAGGTTTCAACAATTGTTCCCTGGACTTCTATGTTGTCTTCTTTAGGCATTATAAATGTTCAGTATACCTTTCATTTCAAATCTTAGTCAAGATCAACGGCCCGTTCTTCGTCACCGCCACGGTGTGCTCGAAATGGGCGGAGAGGCTTCCGTCAGATGTCACCGCCGTCCAGCCGTCATCCAGTATCGTCACATCGGGCCCGCCGCCGTTTACCATCGGCTCAATGGCCAGCGTCATGCCAGCCCGCAACCGCGAACCCTGTCCCGGGGCACCGAAATTCGGCACTTGGGGATCTTCGTGGAGTGACCTTCCAATCCCGTGACCGACGAATGCCCTCACCACTGAGAAGGAGTGGCTTTCCACGTGCCTCTGAACCGCGGAGGAGATGTCCGACACCCGGTTACCCGGCACCGCCTTTTCTATGCCGAGCATCAGCGACTCTTCTGTCACGCGCATCAGTTTCGCCGCTTCTTCGCTCACCTCACCTACCGGCAGGGTCACGGCGGCATCCCCATAAAAACCGTCGCAGAGCACTCCGAGATCGATGCTCACGATGTCGCCGTTCCTCAGGTGCGTGTGGCGCGAAGGGATGCCGTGCACCACCTGATTGTTCACCGACACGCACATACTTGCCGGATACCCCCGATACCCCCGGAAGGCCGGGATCGCCTTCTTCCGGCGTATCTGATTATCGGCGTAACTCTCGAGGTCAGCGGTGCTCGCCCCCGGCTTCACCTGAGACCTCAGGCCGTCCAGAACCTCTGCGACTATACGACATGCGGCCGCGATCTTCTCTATCTCGGCTGGGGACTTGATAACGATCACACCGAGCGAGCCTTCAGCCCCTTCGCCCTTTCAGCCTGCCCTTCTTAAGAAATCCCTCGTACGAGCGGGTGATCAGGTGGGACTCGATCTGGGAAACCGTGTCCAATGCCACGCCGACTGCGATGAGCAGGGAGGTCCCGCCAAAATAGAAGGGGACGTTAAATCGAGTGATGAGAATCTCTGGCAACACGCACACGATCGATAGATACACCGCTCCGACGAAGGTGAGCCTTGTGAGAACCCTGTAAATGTAGTCAGAGGTCTTCTGCCCGGGCCGGATGCCCGGTATGAACCCGCCGTGTTTCTGGAGGTTCTCCGCTATGTCCACGGGGTTAAAAATCACCGCAGTGTAAAAATAACAGAAGAAAAAGATGAGCCCGACATACAGGAGCGTGTACGTGACTGTACCGGGTGAGAGCTGCTTCGCCACGCTCTGCACCCATGGAATAGCGATGAAGCCGGCCACTGTGGCAGGAAACATGATTATCGAAGATGCGAAAATCGGCGGGATAACACCTGAAGTGTTGATCTTGAGCGGCAGGTGAGTGCTCTGGCCGCCGAACACCTTCTTGCCGATGACCCGCTTCGCGTACTGGACAGGTATCTTCCTCTGGCCCCGTTCTATGAAGATGATGGCGCCCACAACGGCGATCATCATGACCGTGAGGAACAGGACGAAGAAGATCGACAGCTCGCCTGCTCTCACGAGGCTGAAGGTGCTCATTACGGCATTGGGGAACCGCGCGACGATGCCTGCGAAAATAATAAGGGAGATTCCGTTCCCGATGCCCCTTTCGGTGATCTGCTCACCAAGCCACATGAGGAATGCGGTACCGGACGTGAGGGTGATCATCGTGAGAAGCCTGAAGGGCCAACCCGGATTTTGGACGAATTCCCCGCCCGACATCCCTTCCAGCCCCACCGCGATCCCGAACGACTGAATGCCTGCAATAACAACTGTTGCGTACCGCGTATACCGCACGATCTTCTTGCGTCCCGCCTCACCTTCCTTCGCAAGCTTGCCCAGAGCGGGGATTACAACAGTGAGAAGCTGGAATATAATCGAGGCGCTGATGTAAGGCATTATGCCGAGGGCGAAGACGGTGAGCCTCGAGAGTGCGCCTCCCGAGAACATGTCGAAAAACCCCATCATGGCACCGCCCCGCTCGGTCAGAAAACGGCTCAGGGCCTCCCCGTCGATTCCCGGGGTCGGGATATGGGCCCCTATACGGTAGACGGCAAGCATCCCGATGGTGAAGAGGACCCTCATCTTCAGTTCGGGAATCTTGAATATGTTCTGGATGCTCGTGATGAACCTCAAGGTCGCACCCCACTCATTTCGCAGCCTGGCTCTTTTCCGCGGCCGCGCCGATCACCTCGGTCCTGCCTCCCGCCGCCTCTATCTTCGCACGTGCCGAGGAACTGAACGCGTGGGCCCTGATCACTACGGCCCTGCTCAACATGCCTGCACCGAGCACCTTAATTCCGTCCTTCTGATCCCGAACCACGCGCTTCTCACGGAGGACCTCCGGGCCCACCACGTCTATGCCCTCGAGCCGGTCGATATCCTTGAGGTTCACAACTGCGAACTCCTTCTTGAAGGGCATGTTCCTGAACCCCCTCTTGGGGAGCCTCCTCGCCAGGGTAGTCTGCCCTCCTTCGAATGCCGGCCCCTTCGTCCCGCCGGACCGTGCCTTTTGCCCTTTATGACCCTTCGTTGCGGTCTTTCCATGGCCTGAGCCGGGCCCTCTTCCCACCCTCTTGTCTTTCTTCCTGCTCCCCGCTGCGGGGGTAAGCTCATGCACTTTCATAGCGGTTCGTAACCTCCTAGTCCCCCGCCTCAGCAACAGCGGGCTCCTCTTCGGACTTCCCCCTCAGCCTCAGAACCGACTCAGGGTCCTTCAGGCTCAAGAGCCCGTCGAGCGTCGCCTTGACCGTGTTGAAGGGGTTATGGCTTCCGAGGGACTTCGCCACTATGTCCTGTATGCCCGCCACTTCAAAGACCGCCCGCACCGCACCGCCTGCAATGATACCCGTGCCTCTCGGCGCAGGATTCATGACGACTGAATTGGAGCCGTACCTGCCGATGATCCTGTGAGGGATGGATCCTTCTCTCATCGGGAATCTCGCAAGGCGCTTCTTTGCCTGCTCAACGGCCTTGCGTATTGCCTCGGGCACTTCAGCCGCTTTTCCCTTTCCTACCCCCACGATCCCCTGCTCGTTCCCAACTACGACGAGGGCGCTGAAGGAGAACCTTCTTCCGCCCTTCACAACCTTTGCAACCCTGTTTATGTAGACAACCTTATCCTTTAGACTGAATCCCTCGGGATCTATCCTCTCTGTCTTCACTACACCCCCCGGTCAGAAATTAGGAATTGAGATCGCTGACATGCCATGTCGATCCGCGCTCTCACGGTTTCGGACTAGAACTCCAGCCCTGCCTCCCTCGCGCCCTCGGCAAGGGCCTTGATACATCCGTGATACTTGTACCCGCTCCTGTCAAAGACCACTTTCTTTACGCCCGCATCAAGGGCCTTCACCGCGATCATCTGTCCGACCCTCTTAGCCATCCCAACGTTGCCCTTGTGTCCCTTCTCTTCCTTCAGCTCCTTCTGGAGAGTGGAGACGGCGACGACTGTGCGAGACTTCGTGTCGTCGATTATCTGGGCGCTGATGTGATTGAGGCTCCTGTATACGCTCAGTCTCGGCCTCTCAGGTGTGCCCAGGACCTTCTTTCTCGTCCTTTCATGCCTCCTGATCCTGGCCTGTACCTTGTTCTGCATCGTGGTCCCCCTATTTCTTACCCGTCTTGCCCGCTTTGAGTTTGAGTCTCTCCCCTGCGTACCGGACACCCTTGCCCTTGTACACGTCAGGAGGCCTCAGCTCTCTGATGTTCGCAGCGGTCTGACCGAGCACCTGTTTGTCGAATCCCGACAAGGTGATCGTCGTCTGTTTGTCATCGACGGTTGCGCTCACGCCCTCGGGTAAGGCGTATTCCACCGGGTGCGAGTATCCGAGGGTGAAGGAAAGCGTGGTGCCCTTGACCTGCGCACGATAGCCCACACCCACAATCGAGAGAACCTTCCGGTAGCCATGCGAAACGCCTGTAACCATGTTGGCGAGAATGCTCCGGGCAAGGCCGTGTAGGCTCCTCTCTGTCTTCCTGTCGTAAGCTCTTCCCACAGTGAGCCTGCCGTCATCAATCGAAACGGTAATGTTGGGCGGCAGGACGTACGTGAGCTGGCCCTTCGGCCCCTTTACGTCGACCTCGCTACCCCGTATGTCCACCTTTGTACCCTGGGGGATTTCTATAGGCTTCTTTCCGATTCGAGACATTGACCACCCCCTACCAGACGTAGCAGAGAACTTCTCCGCCAACGCCTTCTTGGCGGCATTTCGTATCAGTCAGCAGTCCTCTCGATGTGGTAATGATGGCGACGCCCACTCCCCCCATCACCGAAGGTACCTCATCCTTGCCGACATAGACCCTTCTTCCAGGTGTGCTCACTCTCTTGAGCCCGCTGATCGTGGCTTCGTTACCCGTGTATTTGAGGGCGATCCTCAAGATCCCCTGCTTCTTGTCCTTAATGATCTTGTAAGACTTTATGAAACCTTCCTCCTTCAAGATCTTCGCAATCTCCACCCTCATCTTTGAAGCAGGAATATCAACTTTCTCAGTACGTATCAGCAGCGCATTCCTTATGCGCGTCAGCATATCCGCGATCGGGTCAGTGAGCATCCTCCACCTCTACCAGCTTGATTTCGTCACCCCTGGAACGAGTCCTCTCAGGGCGAGCGTTCTGAAACAGATCCTGCATATCCCGAATTTTCTCATGTACGCCCGAGGTCTCCCGCATACCCTGCACCTGTTGTGGGACCGTACCGGGAACTTGGGAGCCCTCTTGGACTTCTCGATCATGCAAACCTTCGCCACAAAGCCTCCTTTATCTTCTGAACGGGATTCCCAACTCTCTCAGCAAAGCCCTGCACTCCTCGTCAGTTCTTGCCGTAGTGCAGATCGTCACATCCAGGCCGTGCACCATTTCCACCTTGTCGTAATCCACCTCGGGGAAAATGAACTGCTCCTTCAGCCCGAAAGAGTAGTTTCCCCTGCCGTCAAATGACCGTGTCGACAGCCCCCTGAAGTCCCTAATCCTAGGCAGGGCGAGCGAGATCAGCCTGTCCAGGAATTCGAACATCCTGTCACCTCTCAGGGTAACCTTGCAGCCGAGAGAAACGCCCTTCTTGAGTTTGAAGCCCGCTATGGCCCTTCTGGATCTCGTGATGAGGGGCTTCTGTCCCGTGATCGCCGCGAGTTCACGCTCTGCGGCATCAAGGAGCTTGATGTTCTGCGTCGCCTCCCCGAGGGTAACGTGCACAACCACCTTTTCAAGCCTTGGCACCTGCATCACGCTCTTGTAGGAAAAATCGCGCGTCATCGCAGGCACGATATCTTTCATGTACCGTTCCTTGAGTCGCGGTGCCATAATCAGTCTATGACCTCCTTGCACTTCTTGCACGTCCTGAGCTTCTCGCCGTCACGCTGCACCGCCACGCTTATCCTCGTCGGCTTGTTGCACTTCGGACAGACGAGCATAACTTTTGAGAGATGCACCGGGGCCTCCTTCTCGATAATGCCGCCCTGCGCATACTTCTTGCTCGGCTTCATATGGCGCTTGATTACGTTGACGCCTTCGATAATCAACTGTTCCTTGGTCGGCATGACCGTGAGAACCCTTCCGGTCTTGCCCTTGTTCTTTCCCGTCAGCACCCTCGCTGTATCACCTTTCTTGATTCGTAATCCCACGGTGTCCTCCCGACTTTACGCTACAGGACTTCAGGAGCGAGGGAGATGATCTTCATGAATTCCTTCCACCGCAATTCCCTCGCAACCGGGCCAAATATCCTCGTCCCTATGGGCTCCATCTGAGCGTTAATGATTACGACTGCATTCTGGTCGAAGCGTATATACGAGCCGTCGGCTCTCTTCGTCTCTTTCTTGGTTCGCACCACGACCGCCTTCTGCACCGTGCCCTTCTTTATATTACCTTCAGGGATAGCCTCCTTGACGCTCACCACAACGATGTCACCGAGGCCTGCGTACCGCCTTCTCGATCCGCCAAGAACCCGAATGCACTGGACCTTTTTTGCCCCGGAGTTGTCTGCCACGTCAAGAATGCTCCGCATCTGTATCATGGTTATCAGCCCTCTTCTCTGATCACGTTAATAACCTGCCACCGCTTGTCCTTGCTCAACGGCCTGCTCTCGATGATCTGCACGATATCGCCCGATTTGCAGCGGTTCTCTTCGTCATGGGCCTTGAACTTGGTGACCTTCTTGACCGTTTTCTTATAGAGGGGATGTTGGAAGGTCCGCGTCACAGCCACGACGACCGTCTTGTCCATCTTGTCACTCACCACGGTCCCGGTATAGAGCTTCTTAGGCATTCCTGTCACTCCTCTTGTGCGGCTGAGAGGCCCCTTGCTTTTCCGTGATAACGGTGAGGACCCTCGCAATGTCTTTGCGCACTGCCCGTATTCTCATGTTGTTTTCGAGTTCCCCCTTTGAGAGCCGAAAGCGCAGATTAAAGAGCTCCTTCTTGAGGTCGAGTTCCTTCTGCCTCAGTTCTTCCACAGAGAGACCCCTCAGTTCCGCGGGCTTCATGAAAGCGCCTCCTCCCTTTTCACGAATGTCGTGCTTACCGGCAGCTTCTGGGAGGCGAGCCTGAAGGCCTCCTTGGCGACCTCCTCGCTTATCCCCGAAACCTCATACAGAATCCTTCCGGGCTTAATCACTGCAACCCAGAATTCGGGGTTTCCCTTCCCCTTTCCCATTCTGGTCTCGGCCGGCTTCCGGGTGATCGGCTTATCGGGGAAGATCCGGATCCAGAGCTTACAGCCCTTCTTCGCCTGCCTGGTGATGGCTACCCTGGCTGCCTCAATTTGGCGGCTCGTGATCCATCCAGGCTCCGTGGCCTTAAGCCCGTACTCCCCGAAGGAGACATCGGAGCCCCTGTATGCCATGCCTGCCATCCGGCCCTTTTGCATCTTCCTGAACTTTATCTTCTTCGGTGCTAACATCTCACGCTCCTGCCGACATCGCTTTCTGTTCCGGGAGTATGTCTCCGTGGTATAGCCAGACCTTCACGCCGATCGCCCCGTAGGTCGTGCGAGCCTCCGCAAACCCGTAGCTCACATCAGCCCTGAATGTACTGAGCGGCACTCTTCCCTCTCGGTACCACTCGGACCTCGCAATTTCGGCGCCTGCAAGCCGACCTGAACACTGAACCTTGATGCCGAGAGCCCCGAACCTCATGGCAGACGACACCGCCCGCTTCAACGCCCGCCTGAAGGCAACACGCTTTTCGATTTGAAGCGCAATGTTTTCCGCAACGAGCTGCGAGTCAAGTTCGGGCTTGCGTACCTCCTTTATATCAATGGAAACATGTTTCCCCGTGGTTTCCTCAAGTTCCCTCTTGAGCTTCTCGACTTCAGCACCTTTCTTCCCTATGATGATACCGGGGCGTGCGGAATGGATCGCGACCTTGAGCTTCTGTCCCGGCCTGTCTATCTCTATTCTCGCAACCCCTGCATGATAGAGTTTGTCCTTGATCAGCTTCCTCACGCGCAGGTCCTCGAGGAGTTGTTCCGAATAGCCCTTCTTAAGGAACCACCGGGATTCCCACGTGCGGATAATGCCAAGCCTGTTGCCAATTGGATTCGTCTTCTGGCCCAAAATCACACCCCCCACCAGCACGTCGTCAGCAGCCAGGCTCCAGAAATCGGCAACGAACAGCGGGAAGTGCCGCCATCGTGATTCTGCACTCTGGATTCTGAATTCTGTGTCGCGATCGTCATCATTCCTCCGAAAGCACTATTGTGATATGACTCGTCCTCTTCCGTATCACGTTCGCCCTGCCCATCGCGCGAGGCTCCATCCGCTTCATGACCGGTCCCTGGTCAACGAGAGCGGTCTTGACCAGAAGCCTGTCGATGTCGACATGACTCTCCTTCTGCTCGGCATTCGCCATTGCAGACTTGAGCGCCTTCTGCACGAAATGGGCGCCACGATAAGGCATATGCCTCAGCGACACGAGCGCATCGGCCGCCCTCTTCCCCCTGATGAGGTCGACGACCCTTCTCGCCTTTCTCGGCGTGATCCTGGCGTATTTCAGTATAGCCTTCGATTCCATGGATTACCCTTTCACCGAGGTGGTTCTCGATGAGCCTGCGTGGCCCCTGAACGTCCGTGTCGGGGCGAATTCGCCGAGCTTGTGACCCACCATGTTTTCAGTCACGTATATGGGTATGAACTTCCTGCCGTTGTGCACGGCAAAGGTGAAGCCGATGAACTCGGGAGGGATGACCGACCGTCTGCACCAGGTCTTGATCATCTTCTTCTCGCCTGCATCGAGCATCGCCTGGACTTTTCTCATGAGCTTCGGGTCTATGTACGGCCCTTTCTTCAGGGATCTCGGCACGTCTTCCTCCTCTTCGTTACTTGCGTCTCTTTACGATAAACTGGTCGGTGCTCTTGTTCTTCCTCGTCCTGACCCCTTCGGGTTTTCCCCACGGAGAGCATGCCGGCCTTCCTCCGGATGCCTTTCCTTCACCGCCTCCCAGAGGATGATCGATCGGGTTCATCGCGACCCCTCTCACATGGGGCCTCCTCCCGAGGTATCTCACTCGCCCTGCTTTGCCGTAGGAAATGTTCTCGTGCTCGATATTCCCGACTTGCCCGATGGTTGCCATACAACCGCTCAGGATGAACCTCGCCTCACCTGAGGGCATCTTCACCTGGGCGTACTTGCCCTCTTTTGCGACAATCTGGGCCGAACTGCCGGCGCTCCTCACCAACTTCGCACCCTGTCCAGGCCTCAACTCAATGTTGTGAATCATGGTACCGAGAGGTATTTCCTTGATCGGCAAGGCGTTCCCGGGCTTTATCTCCGCCTCTGGACCGGAGACCACGATATCGCCTACGCTCAATCCCACCGGCGCAAGAATATACCTGTACTCACCGTCCTGATACTTGAGCAAGGCGATTCGCGCCGATCTGTTCGGATCGTATTCGATGCTCGTGACCTGAGCAGAGACGCCCAACTTATCGCGCCTGAAATCCACTATCCTGTACTGGCGCCTGTTTCCGCCTCCCCTGTGCCATACGGTCACCCTTCCGTCGCTGTTGCGACCGCCTCTCCTCTTGAGGGCCACGGTCAACAACTTGCGCGGTTCTTTGCTGGTAACGTCCTTGTAATCAGAAGAGGTCTGAAACCTTCTTCCCGGCGATGTCGGATTGTATTTTCTCACTCCCATTAGACACCCTCGATAAAGTCGAGTCTTTCACCCGCCTTGAGCGTTATTACAGCCTTCTTCTTGTCGGACCTCCTGCCTACGGACCTGCCGAAGCGCTTAAGCTTGCCGCTCACATTCACCGTGGCGACCTTCTCGACCTTGACCTTGAAAAGTTCCTCCATGGCCTTCTTGATCTCGTGCTTGTTCGCGTCGGGGTGCACCTCGATGAGGATCTTATTCTCCCGTTCCTTGAGATCCATGCCCTTTTCGGTAAAGAGCGGTCTCTTTATCACGTCGTAAATCGATTTCATGACGTCGCCACCTCCTCGCCGCGCGTGAACCAGCTCAGCGCGTCCGAGACGAACACCAGGACATTGTAGGCCGCCACGTGATAGGCAGCGAGATCCGCCACCCTCACCACGCCTACCCCCGGTATATTCCTCGCAGAGAGCATCACCGCCTCGTTCTTTTCGGGGAGCACGAAGAGCGCCGTCTTTTCCGCCAGACCGAGATTCTTCAGGACCTGCATCACCTCTTTCGTCTTCGGCTTCTCCATGGCGAAAGCGTCGAGGACCACGATCTCCCCGTCCGCCAACTTCATGCTCAGGGCCTTGTACAGGCCCGCCCTTCTCATGTTCCTGGGGATCTTCATAGAGTAGTCTCTCGGCTGCGGCCCGAAGGTCGTCCCGCCACCGCGCCAGAGAGGAGACCTGTTACTGCCGTGGCGTGCCCTGCCCGTGTGTTTCTGCCGCCACGGCTTTTTCCCGCCACCTCTCACCAGTCCTCTCGTCAGCGTAGCGTGTGTGCCCTGGCGCTGGTTCGCCAGATAGCCAATCACTGCAGTGTGCACTACGGCGTCGGACACGGCGCTCCTGAAGACGGCCTCGGGGAGGGCCACAGTTCCCCTGACGTTGTTCTGCCTGTCTCTGACTTCTATCTCGAGCATATCAGCCTTCCTTCCGTATTTCCACAAGGGTATGAGGAGCACCTGGAATCGCTCCCCTTATGAGAAGGAGGTTCTGGTCGGGCCTTACATCGACGATCTTGAGATTCTTCAAGGTAATCCTCTCGTTCCCCATGCGCCCCGCCATCTTCTTTCCTCTCCATACGCGTGAAGGGTATGAACTCGCTCCGATGGATCCGGGCGCCCTGTTGAACATCGACCCATGGCCGTCAGGCCCCCCCTTGAAGCGGTGTTTCTTCATGACACCCTGGAAACCCTTTCCTTTAGACACACCCGAGACCGTCACCGTGTCCCCTTTGGTGAATAGGTCTGCCCTGATGGCTTCTCCTACGGCCAGGCCGCTCATCCGAAACTCACGAACGTACCGGAACGGAGCCGTGCCAGCCTTCCTGAACACTCCGAGGACAGGCTTGGTGAGCGACTTCTCCTTCTTTACCTCCACAAAGCCGACCTTCACCGCCTCGTAGCCGTCCTTCTCTGGCGTCTTAACCTGAACCACATAACACGGCCCGGCTTCCACCACGGTGACAGGAACAAGCTTTCCGTCCTCCGTGAATACCTGTGTCATGCCGATCTTCTTCCCGAGAATACCGGTCATAGCTTTATCTCCACATCAACCCCGGATGCAAGCTCCAGCTTCATGAGTGCATCCACTGTGTCCGGGGTGGGATCATATATGTCAATAAGCCGCTTGTGCGTCCTGATCTCGAACTGTTCCCGCGATTTCTTGTCAACGTGAGGTGACCTGAGTATGGTGAACTTGCTTATTTTCGTAGGGAGAGGCACAGGGCCGGAAATGCGCGCCCCGGTCCGCTGCGCGGTGTCTACTATTTCCTTTACAGACTGATCAAGCAGCCTGTGGTCGTACGCCTTCAGTTTAATACGGATTTTTTGATTCACCGTTCTACTCCAGCACCTCGGTGACGACGCCGGCGCCGACGGTCCTGCCTCCCTCTCTGATCGCAAACCGCAGCTCCTTCTCCATCGCTATCGGCCCGATCAGTTCCACCGTGATCGTCGTGTTGT
>JBLMXV010000067.1:0-7459 GCA_050257935.1 Chloroflexota bacterium | reverse complement strand
ACGACGGCTAACGCCGTGCTGAAGGGGCTCGCAGAGAGCAAATGTGACGGCATCATCCAGATCTCGACAGGAGGCGCAGCCTTTGCCTCGGGTTCTTCCGTCAAAGACATGGCCCTCGGTGCCATGTCTATCGCGGAACATGTCCACAGGCTTGCCGAGCGATACCCGATCTACGTCGCCCTTCACACGGACCACTGTCAGGCTGACAAACTCGACAAGTTCGTTATTCCGCTCGTGGAGGAGACCGAAAAGCGCAGGGCTGCAGGCAAGCCTAACCTGTTCAGCAGCCACATGTTCGACGGGAGCGCACTTCCCCTCAAGGAAAATCTTGATATTGCCGTAAAACTGCTTGATCGTTTTCAGAAAAGCGACCTCATCCTCGAAATCGAGGCAGGCGTGGTAGGCGGTGAGGAGGATGGTGTCACGGGTGCGGCGGGAGCGAAGCTCTACACCACGCCTGAGGATACCCTTGAGGTCGCGCGGCGTCTCAACGCCGTAAAGGGGGCGCGTTACCTCCTGGCTGCGACGTTCGGAAATGTCCATGGCGTGTACAAGCCCGGTCATGTCAAGCTTCGGCCGGCTGTCCTCAAGGAATGCCAGGACGCGGTCGTCAAGCAGTACGGGGAGGGGGCGCGCTTCTACCTCGTCTTTCACGGCGGTTCGGGGTCGGAGTTGCGCGACATCCACGAGGCGCTCGACTATGGTGTGGTGAAGATGAATGTAGACACGGATATGCAGTACGCCTTTACGAGGCCCATCGCGGACCATATGATGAAGAACTATGACGGCGTGCTCAAGGTGGACGGCGAGGTGGGCAACAAAAAGAATTATGATCCTCGCACCTACCTCACTCTTGGTGAAGCCGCTATGGCAGAGCGGGTCAAGCAGGCGGCGACTGAACTCCGCGCCACCGGCACCACCATGTTTAAAGGATAGGAAACAGAGATGAGCGGCACCGCACTCGATTTCAGTATCACCCGCCTCGGGGAGTGCCTGTTTCCCTCTCCGATGACCGGCGTCAGGTTTACGCGAGACGACGAACGGATCCTGTATGACAGCCGCCTTGAGGATGTTGCACGATTCACAAGTGAAGGGAAGGAGCCGCCCTCTATGGAACTCGCCGGTCCGAGGGAGAAGATTTTCTTCGATCCCTCCGGGCTTGCCTGTGGCATCGTGACCTGCGGAGGTCTCTGCCCTGGTCTCAATGACGTAATCAGGGCAATAGTACTCAGCCTTCACCATCATTACGGCGTCACCCGTGTGCTCGGTTTTCCATTCGGTTACGAAGGTCTCGTGGATCGTTACAGACACAAGCCGATCGAACTCACGACCGAATTTGTCAGGTCGATTAACGAGTATGGCGGGACGGTCCTCGGTTCTTCACGGGGGAATCAGGACATCTCCGAGATGGTTGACACTCTCGAACGTCTCGGCGTCGGCATTCTCTTCACCATCGGGGGCGACGGAACGCTTCGGGGTGCACAGAAGATCGCTGAGGAGGCCATCCGGCGCGGGCTGAAGCTCAGCGTGATCGGCGTGCCGAAGACGATCGATAACGACATCTCCTTCATCCAGAATACCTTTGGATTCGAGACGGCGGTTTCGGAGGCGAAGAGGGCGACATACGCTGCCCACACCGAGGCTGAGGCGGCGCGCAACGGCATCGGCCTCGTGAAGCTGATGGGACGCGACTCTGGGTTCATCGCGGCGTACTCCGTGCTCGTAGACAGCCAGGTTAATTTCTGCCTTGTCCCCGAAGTGCCCTTTACGGTCGAGGGGTTTCTCAAGGCGCTTACGAGCCGCCTGGAGAGGAGGGGGCATGCGGTCATTGTTGTGGCTGAGGGCGCAGGGCAGGATGTCTTTGAGGCTACCGGCGAGCGGGACGCTTCGGGCAATATCAAGTACGGCGACATCGGGATCTACCTGAGAGACGCCATCAAGGATCATTTCAAGAAGACCGGGATGGATATCAGTCTCAAGTACATCGACCCGAGTTACATAATAAGGAGTCAGGCTGCTAATCCCCATGACTCGGCATTCTGCCTGCTGCTTGGGCACAGTGCAGTGCATGCGGGGATGGCGGGACGCACGGGCATGGTGGCGGGGTTCTGGTCCCACGAGTTCACTCACGTGCCCATATCGCTCGCTGTGTCACGGCGCAAGAAGATCGATCCTAACGGAAGGCTATGGAGCAGCGTCCTGGCAACGACGGGCCAGCCGCAAAACTTGAGATGACCTTCAGGGGCTCTGTGCAGGTCCCCGGAAGGTCTCGCTCGAATCTCCTGTGGATCGTCGATCTCCGCCCCTGAAAGGAGGAAGGTCTCATGGGACACCACATACCAGGACGGACCATTTCCCCCGAGCAGTTCGACGCAGTCCTCTTCGATCTCGACGGGGTGCTCACGGCCACTGCACGGATCCACGCGACATGCTGGAAGAAGATGTTCGACTCCTTCCTGCAGAAGCGCGCTGAGGAGCGAGGCGAGCCTTTCGAAGCCTTCGACATCGACAGGGATTACCGGCAATACGTCGACGGAAAGCTCCGCTACGACGGCGTCCGCAGTTTTCTCGAATCCCGCGGAATTCATCTGCCAGAGGGAGACCCGACTGAGCCGCAAAGCTATGAATCGATCACCGGCCTCGGAAATATGAAGGACCGGATGGTGAAGGAGGCCCTTGATTCGGGAGGCGTAGAAGTGTATGAGGGCAGCGTAGCCTTTCTGCGCGAGTTGAGGCGTCAGCGGTTCAAGACCGCCGTCGTGTCGGCAAGCAGGAACTGCAGGGCCGTACTCAAGGCCGCCGGCATAGAAGATCTGTTCGATGCGCGGGTAGACGGCGAGGTCGCGTCCCGCCTGAACCTGAGGGGAAAACCAGCTCCCGACACCTTTCTCGAGGCTGCGAAGCAGTTGGGATGCGATCCCCGGCGCAGTGTGGTCGTAGAGGACGCCATCTCGGGGGTACAGGCGGGACGTGACGGGGGATTCGGACTCGTGGTGGGAGTCGACCGCAAGGGAGACCGCAAGGCTCTCGAGGACAATGGAGCGGACATCGTAGTAGAAGATCTGAGCGAGTTGGCCGTATAGACGGGTGCCCCGCGGCCTCATCGGCTGCATGCGGCAACAGACACAGGAGAAAGCGGAGGGGGTTAGTACATCCATGATTCACCGCGAGAGACTGACATGGCCCGAGCACATCTATCCTATCGAAGAGTGGCGGCTGGTGGAGAAACGGTTCAATCCCGGCTTTCTCGGCCAGACAGAGACCTTTTTTGCCCTCGCCAACGGGTATCTGGGCATGAGAGGCGTCTGTGATGAGGGATCGCCGGTCCATCAGAACGGGACCTTCGTGAACGGTTTCTATGAGTCATGGCCGATCTCCTATCCTGAAGATGCCTTCGGACTCGCGAGAACAGGGCAGACCATGGTGAGCGTGACTGATGCGAAAATGATCAGGCTCTACGTGGATGACGAGCCTCTCTACCTCCCGACAGCCACACTCCTCCTCTTTGAGCGGGCCTTGAATATGAAAGACGGTACCCTCGACCGGGAGATCATATGGGAGACACCGTCAGGGAAACAGCTCTCGATCCGGTCACGGAGGCTCGTTTCTTTTCAGCACCGTCACCTCGCGGCGATCTCGTATGAGCTAACGCTCCTCAACGGCGAGGCACCTGTTGTCATTTCGTCGGAGATGAGCACCGAGACGGACAATGATCGTCATGCTGCCGAACAGGGCAGCGACCCTCGCAAGACAAGGGCCTTTCAGGAACGCATCTTCGTCCCCGGAGCACAGCACGGGAATCAGGCGCGCATAGTCCTCAGCCACATGACGCGACGGAGTAAGATGAGGCTCACCTGCGGCGTTGATCACGTAATGGAGACGGAGTGCCCCTTCACTTATGAAGCGAAGCACTCCGACTATTCGGGCAAGGTCGTCTTTTCTATCGATGCAAAGCGGGGGCTTCCGGTCCGGCTCACCAAGTTCATGACGTACCACACCTCGCGGCGGGCCCCTCTCGAGGAGTTGTCTGAACGGGCGGAACGGACACTCGACCGCGCCGCTGCCGGCGGGTTCGGCGAGTTGCTGGAAGTTCAGAAGGAATACGTGGCGGACTTCTGGCAGAGGAGTGACATCGTGATCGAGGGGGATGCGAGGTTGCAGCAGGCTATTCGCTTCAACCTTTACCACATTCTCCAGGCGGCAGCAAGAGCGGAGGGAGCAGGCATACCCGCCAAGGGACTGACCGGTCATGGATATGAGGGGCACTATTTCTGGGACACCGAGATCTATGTCCTTCCCTTTCTTATCTATACCTCGCCGCGCATGGCCAGGAACCTGCTGAAATTCAGACACAGCATGCTCGATAGCGCGAGGCAGCGTGCACGGGAGGTCAATCAAAGGGGTGCCCTTTTCCCGTGGAGGACGATCAACGGCGAGGAGGCTTCGGCCTATTATGCAGCGGGGACCGCCCAGTATCACATCAATGCCGACATCATGTACGCGCTGAAGAAATACGTCGAGGTTACCGGTGACGAGAGTCTCCTCCACCACGAGGGTGCTGAAATGCTGGTGGAGACAGCAAGGCTGTGGAGAGACCTCGGATTTTTCTCGAAGCATAAGGGGGGCCTGTTCTGTATTGCCGGGGTCACGGGTCCGGACGAGTACAACACGGTAGTAAACAACAACACCTTCACGAACCTGATGGCTCGCAAGAATCTGTGGTTCGCCGCATCGACGGTCAGGAACCTGCGGGAAAGGTCGCCGGACCTTTTTGCAGACCTTTTCCACAGAACAGGGGTGACGTCCGATGAAGTCGAGGAGTGGCTGCATGCCGCTGAAATGATGTACCTTCCTTATGATGAGAAATCAGGCATCCACCTCCAGGATGACGGGTTCCTCGAGAAGAGGCCCTGGGATTTCATCAATACACCAAAAGAGAACTATCCGCTTCTCCTTCACTATCACCCCCTCGTCATCTACAGGAGCCAGGTGATCAAACAGGCAGACATCATTCTCGCAATGTTCCTTCTCGGTGATGAATTCACGGCGGAGCAGAAGAAGAGGAACTTCGATTTCTACGATCCCCTCACTACGGGCGACTCTTCCCTCTCGGTGTCGATCCAGGCCGTCGCAGCCTTTGAATTGCAATATCGCGAGAAGGCCACTGACTACATGCGCCATGCTGTCCTCATGGACCTTGCCGATGTTGCGGGCAATGCGGCTGACGGGTGCCACATCGCTTCGATGGGCGGGACCTGGATGACGGCAGTGTATGGCTATGCCGGCATGAGGGACTATGATGGCCACCTCTCCTTTTGTCCTTTGCAGCCTTTGCGCCCTATCCGGGTGCGAATCCCCCTGACCGTTCGAGGTCAGCGGTTGGAACTCGAAATCACGCAGGAGTCGGTGACCTATTCCCTCAGAGAGGGGGAAGGTGTGACGTTGCATCATTGCGGCGAGAAAATAGAGATCTTCCCCGGGAAGCCGATCTCGAAACCGTTTGTGGGTGAACGCCAAGGGGACTTGAAGGAGAAGACTGCTTCGCCGGCGAGGAAGCCCGGGAAATCGAAATTGAAATAGAGGCCGCCGGGGCGGGGTGAGAGGAGAAGCGAGATGAACGGAATATATGTAAGCGGTATCGAACCACGGAGCGGTAAGGCGGTGGTCCTGCTCGGCATGATGGAGGTCCTTTCGGGACGCCTGCGGCGCGTGGGTTTCTTCAGGCCCCTGGTCCGCACCGAAAAGGAACCGGATGGTCTGGGAGCGCTTATCGCCACGCGCTATGCACAGCCGTTCCCGTACGAGGACACATACGGTTGCACCTATGGGAAGGCGAGGGAGCTGCTTACCTCGGGCAGGGAGGACGACCTCTATACACTGATCATCGAGAAGTACAAGGCTCTCGAAAGCCGCTGCGATGCGGTCCTGTGCGGCGGGACCGATTACCGCAGCGTTGTCACTACTCTGGAATTTGACTATAACGTGGCCTTGGCGCGCAACCTTGGTTTGCCTATGGTGCCTGTCCTCAGCGGGCAAGGCAAGAATCGGGATGCCATCGTCGACATGGCGCGGGCGATCGCCGAGTCGCTCGAGGAAGCGAAATGCGACGTGCTCGGGTTGGTGGTCAACAGAGTCGACCCGGACCTGCGCAAAGAGACGGAAACGGCTTTCGAGACTGCTGTCATGGGCGGCGTCCCTGTTTACGTGCTTCCTGAGGTGCCGATACTTGGAAAGCCGACAGTCCGGGAGATCGCCAGGACACTTGAAGCTTCCGTCCTGAGCGGCGGCGATGCGTGGCTTGACGGCGACGTAAGGCATTTCAAGATCGCCGCGATGGAACTGCCCAACTTCCTTGATCACCTCGATGATGGCAGCCTCGTGGTAGCGCCGGGAGACCGCTCGGACATTATCCTCGGGACTCTCGTCGCCGACATGGCTCGGACATACCCGCGTGTCGCAGGGCTTCTCCTCACGGGAGACATTAGGCCTGCACCGCAGGTGCAGCGCCTTCTGGACGGCCTGGACATCTCTCCAGTGCCTGTCCTCAGCGTTCCGGGAGACACGTTCACGACAGCGATGAAGGTGAACGCCGTGGAACCTTCCATCGCCCCTGAAAACGGCAGGAAGATTGCTGCCGCCATCGGCATGATCGAGTCGTCGATGAACGTCTCGGATTTGCTCGAGCGTGCGACTCTCGCGCGGCCCGACAGAATGACTCCGATCATGTTTCAGTATGGCCTCATTGAGAAGGCGAAGAAGGACCGCCGCCACATCGTCCTTCCCGAAGGCACCGAGGAGCGTGTGCTAAGGGCTGCAGAGATCGTCCTTCTGCGAGGCATCTGCGACGTAACGCTTCTCGGCAACGTAGAGGAGGTCCGCCAGAAGATCTCTAGCCTCGGGTTGTCCCTCGAAAGTGCGAATGTCATCGACCCGCTCACGTCGGAGTTTCGCGACGCCTTTTCGGACAGCTATTTCGAAGCGCGCAAACACAAGGGCATCTCACCCCAAATGGCTCATGATACCATGGCCGACGGGAGCTACTTCGGCACCATGATGGTGCATCTCGGCCACGCAGATGGGATGGTCTCCGGGGCGGTGCACACGACGGCGCATACGATCCGGCCCGCGCTGGAGTTCGTGAAGACAAAGCCCGGTGTGTCAATCATATCGAGCGTCTTCTTCATGTGCCTCGCCGACCGCGTCCTCGTCTACGGTGACTGTGCAATTAACCCCGAGCCTACGGCCGAGCAACTCGCTGACATCGCCATAAGCTCGGCAGCGACGGCACAGACGTTCGGTGTCGAGCCGCGGGTGGCGATGCTCTCGTACTCGACAGGCGAGTCAGGCAAGGGACCTGAAGTCGACAAGGTGCGCGAAGCGACACGCATCGCCCGTGAGCAACGTCCTGACCTTAAGATCGAGGGACCCATACAGTACGATGCAGCCATCGATGCCACAG
>JBLMXV010000066.1:0-13941 GCA_050257935.1 Chloroflexota bacterium | reverse complement strand
ATGGCGTAGAAATCGGCGGCCGTGAAATCCGAGTCATCAGAAGACACATACTGCAGGAGTACCACCTCGGTGCGGACCTGCTTCTGTGAGAGCGGGTCAGCAGATTCCAACAGGTCACCGAAGTCGACGCCCGTCACCACGAGCGGTGTACTTTCATCATGAATTGTGGTAAAGACCTGCCATTTGTTGGGGGTCCGCTGTTGTAACCACCAGAGTTTCGGATCACCAACCAACACCGGCAGTCCGGTCACTTCATCAAGACCAAGGTTCTTCCTGCCGAAATAGCAGAGAATGTCCGGCGATACCCTTGCAGGCGGGATGATATCGTCCTCGCCGACGCACTCAGTCAATGGGTCTGTGATTGTTGCAAAGGTCCACGTGGTGACCTCCACCCAGCCGGTGGGCTTCACGTTGTCCGAGAAGATCACCGGGAAGGACACGTTGTTGGACGCAGTCTCACCTTCGCTGCCAGGGCCCTTGCCCGGGGGCGGTCCCGCTGCCACAGTCACGAGCGGGGTTGTCATGATCAGCGCCGCGCTAACGAGTAGTGTGATTATCAATGCCCTTGATTTCATTGTTACCTCCTCTCTTGTCTCTCCCAAGATTGTTACCCCCTGTCAGGTCACGCTTCCTGTGAACCGAGACAGGCGCCCCCCACTTTCGCTTCCTTTCATGTTGTTCTGTCTCACCCCCTCCCATACAAAACGGCCGAGCCCACCTGGGATTCATCTCCCGGCAGCTCGGCCGTCTCTTGTGAGACCCGCCGCTTTCCGTCGCCTCCTCGCGGAGGGGTTGGCTTTGTCGGGTTCCTTGTCTTGATTAAAGTTTAATCGAGGAGGGAAGGACTTTAAATAGGGAATTCGGTGTATTTCATCTTGTGAAACGCTGTATTTTTGTAGGGTGAACGCTGTACTGCACCGGCAGGGGGCTTTGTGGCGACCTTGCAAGACGGAAGGATACGGCTCGACGTGCTCTTATCTCTGCGGGGGGGCCTCTTCGAGCAGGCCGGCATATGCAGCGAACCTGACGACGTCTGCCGCCTTGTGGAGTCCGAGCTTGGTCATGATCCGTGCCCTGTGAGTCTCGACGGTCTTAACGCTGATGAATAGCTTCTCAGATATCTGCCTGTTAGTGAGACCGAGGGCGACCTGTCTGACTATCTCCTGCTCGCGCTGGGAAAGTTGTGACAATGCGCGTGCCATGCGGCTGTCGGGCATCCTCAACCCGGATGCCTTGCCGTTGCCCGTTTCCCTGATGATGGCGGAGACGCATTTCCTGCCCTTGAGCCACATGACGCTCGAACTGATCGACACCGGCACCTTTTCGCCGTTCATTCTGCGCATGACGACGTCTTCTGAGACCAGCCTGCCGCTCTGGCTCTCTATATGCTTCAGGAAGAGCTCCCTGTAATGATTCGAGTCCTCTTTCTGATGCAATTCAGTGAAATGCATGCCGATGATCCTGTCCACGGGAACGCCGATCAGCTGTTCCGCGCTGTCGTTCGCCTCGAGAATGATCCCCGTCTCCGCATCTGCCACCAGAATGGCATCGTGAGCGGACTCGAGTATCGTCCGGTATTTCTCCTCGCACTCTCTCAGTTCCTCCTCGACCTGCCTCAGCTCTGAGATGTCCGTGATGTACACGAAGACGCACGATAGGGAATGTTCGCAGCCCGGTGCCACAACCACGTTGAGGAGAATGTGGCGCACCTCACCCTTGAGGGTCTTTGTGACAGCCTTGCAGGTGAACCTCGTTTCACCCTCCGAAAGGGCAATGATCTCGGCCTTGAAGGCGTCATACGATTCCTTGTTGAACACGAGATCGAGAGACTCGCACAGCTCCTGCGCGCTCCCTGCCTGATAGAGTCTGAGGGTTGCGTCATTGACCCGAACGATCCTTATCATTCTCGGAAAGGAAAGGACCTCTTCAGGGTGCCTCTCGATGTATTTCCTCAGGTCGCCGATGCCGTTCCTCTTGAGGTTGTCGATATGGCGCTTGAATTCGGAGAAATCCTCCTGCCAGATCGAAACAGGGGAACACCTGAACATCGTCTCGTAGTCCGACAGGAATGATGAGGCGGAGTCCTTGGGCTGACAAGCCTCTGCCGGTCTTCCTGCGAAAGAACCTTGAAGAAGATCAGTGGCGATCATCCGAGCCTGCCCCCTCGATAAAACAAGAATATTGACTCGATATACAGTTATTGCCTTAAGTATACTTCATTTATACCACGTACTTATTAAACTTTCATTGATGTTACTCAGTGCACCACCTGAGTGTTATCAAGTCCGGTATTGATAAACATCAAGACGACAACTGTTCGCGGATTAATCCTCGCTATGCGAGACCAAGAGCCGGAATGATAGAATTGCACGGTAACCGAGGCTCTGCTGACAACGTCTTATGGGGAACTGCCCAGGGATGAGCTTTCAGGGGGTTGTTTTTCGGATGAGAGCCGCCGGATCCGTGAGGATGAGAGCGCCTCTGCGCCTCCTGATGCAACCGTCTGATTCCATCTTGGCAAGGACACGGCTGAGATGCTCGGGAGTCACCGCCAGTATCTGGGCGAGTTCGACGTACCTCACGGGGATCACGAGTTCCATCTGCCCTTTAATAGCCTCGGGGTCCTGTGAGGAGATGAGATCCGAGAGGAAGTGCTCAAGGCGCTCCTCGGCGGACATGCAGCCCAGACGAGCCGTTTTTTCTATCTGTGAATACACTTCCTGGCTGAGAATGCACCTGATGAAGCACGACAGCTCGTGATCGAAATCAGCCAGGTTGAGGAGATTTTTCGCCGAGATGCTTCTCAGCGTGCACCGTCCCAGAGTTACGGCTGAGACGGCATGCGGCACTTCAAGGATTGCAGGAGGAATTCCCAGCAACCAGTGGGGGCGGCGTAAGGCGGCGATTATTTGGCGCCCCCGGTTGTCCGTGTGGCAGAGTTTCACAATGCCATGTTCGATCAGATACACTGTGTCGCATGGCGACCCCTGATGGTAGACTTCTGCGTTCGGCGGAAAGGTGAAGACGGACCCGAGGTCCTTGAACTTGGAGCTAACGTCTCTGAAACAGTCACACGTTTGCAGGTACCCTGCCACCTGATTTCTCCTCGCCCTCAGGCAATGACTCCCGGCCACTCAGGTACGAAACCGTCCGCTCAGAACGTCAAGGGTCGTTGATACAATTATACTTTACCTCTCAACATTTCCAAACTCGGCATGTCATCTGCCGGAGAGGCGACTGTCCTTTCCCTTTATTCTGCTCCGCATGCCATGCTAAGATTCAGGTCAGGCGCACGGCAGCTTCCCGTGGGCGTCGAGAGACAAAGAAGCGGAGGTTGTGCATGATTGCGAGACTGAAAACCCTATCTGTAGTCCTTATGGGAGCGGCGGTGCTTTTCGCCTATCCTCTTGCCTGGGTAGTGGCTGCGGAGACGACGGCAGATGAAAAGGCAAAGGAAACGGCAGCGGACGGAAAGGCAGCAGTTCAAAAGCCGGCCGTCAGTGAAACGGAAAAGGAGAAAGCTGGTAAGGAGGTTTCAGTGGTGCAAGAAGGCAAGACCGTAAAGGTGCACTATACCCTGACTGTGGATGGTAAGGATGTCGACAGTTCCAGGCAGGGCGACCCCCTCGATGTGAAGGTTGGTGAGGGCAACGTTATACCGGGCTTCGAAAACGCTCTCAAGGGCATGAAGACGGGGGAAAAGAAATCATTTGACGTAAGCCCCGCGGAAGGATACGGTCAGGTGGACCCACAGAATATGGTGGAGGTCCCAACGAGCCAGCTGCCGGCGGACCTGAAGCCTGAGGTGGGCATGACCCTCTACGCCACGGGGGAGCAAGGACAGCCCATTCCAGCGAGAATCGCCGAGGTGAAGGAGAGTTCGGTCATCATGAACTTCAATCATCCCCTCGCGGGCAAGACACTGCACTTCGATGTCGAGGTTATCGACATAAAATAGCAGAAAGCTTGCTGCCGGCATTGCTGCCACTGAGTAGCATAAATCTTTCAAAGAGCAGTTGGATCCGGTGAGAAAAGGGCGCAGTTCGAGGCCTGACTCTCTGCCAATGGACATGTGCATAGACCAAGGAGGCATGACATGAGAAAAAAGGTAACCTTTGGCGTGAGCGGAGTTCCCTTTGCCTTCCTCATCCCCGAGCTTTTTCCGCGTCTCGTTTCCAAACTCTCCGATATTGAACTTGTCGTCGACGTCGGCGAGAGGGACAGTATCTGTGAAAAGGTGGCGAACGGTCGGCTCGAGGTCGGCGTCATCGCCATGAGGCAGTGTGACGCGGACGTCGATTTCGATGCCGTTACAATCAACGACCGGCTCGTGGCGATCGCCCCGAAGGATCACCCCCTTACTACGAAGGAGGATCTCGTTTTCTCGGATTTGAAGGGGCAGGACTTTGTCGGGTTCAGCGAGGGGATGGCTACGCGGGAGTGGTATGAAAGCGTCCTCAAGGATGCCGGCATGAACCTGGACGACCTTAACGTCGTCATAGAGCTGGGAGATCACAGGGGAGTGATCAGGCTCGTCGAAAACGGCACCGGCATATCGATTCTCTCGGAACTCGCCGCGCGCAACGCCATACGAACCGGAAGGGTAGCGCAGCTCAACTTCATCAATCTAACGGCCGCCCTTGTCCAGCGCACCTACTATCTGGTCACCTCAAAGAAACACCCGATGTCACCGGAGGCAAAGAGGGTTTTCATTACAACAAGGGATGTCCTGAAGACAATGTAGGGCAGGTGGGATGCAGTACACTACCACAGCACGCTTGGGTCTTGGAGAAGACCGGCGAGGTCGGCCTGGCGTGTAGGTCAGATTTTCGTTGCCGCCAGCGAGGACAGAGAGACCGGCTCTTTGCCGGCGACATAGGAATAGAAGACATAGTTCGAGAGGACCTGCTTGGTGTAGTCACGGGTCTCGGTGAAGGGGATCAGTTCGATGAATCGCTCCACGTCGATCCCACTCAGCTGTCGCTGCCACCTGTCAACCCGTCCCGGACCGGCGTTGTACGCGGCAGCGGCAAAAGCGCAGTTCCCGTCGTACCTGCTATGCGTAGACTTTAGAAAAGCCGAGCCGAGGGATATGTTCAGGCTTGGGGCCATTAAGGCGTCATTGGTGAGTTTCCGCGAGCGACCCGTGGCTTTCGATACCTGTCTCGCCGTGGCGGGCATGAGCTGCATGAGCCCGACGGCGCCAGCCGACGAAACTGCGTAGGGTACGAAGCGGCTCTCCTGACGAATCACCGCCCAAAGCAGCTCAGGCGGCAAACCGGTGCGCTCGGCGGACTCCGAAACCTCCCGGCTATAAACCAGCGGGTACCGGAGCCGGAGGTCGATGTGGTCCGATGCGCGCTGAGCGAAACTTATCTGGCGATCGAGCAGCCCATTATCTTTGGAATACAGCGCGGCGGCGTAAAATGTGCTGCTGTCGGCACCGCGCAGCATGATGTTCAGTTCCCGCGCCGCCTCGGACCACAGGCCTACCCTATAGAGAGCAAGGGCACGTATCATCTCCGGTCGATTTTCGAATCCCTCGACGGGAAACTCATCGGCGCTGAACTTGTGGTCCAGATAGGGTGGTTTGCGGCCCAGCCGCTCGGAGGCGAGGATGCCGTAGTATCCGGGATGGCGGGACAATTCTGCATAAACGACCTTGGCTTCATCCGACCGGCGCATATGCTCGAGGGAGCGTGCACGCCAGTATCTCCAGGTCGGTTCATCCCGGAGAGCAGCAGGCATGCTCTCGATGGAATCGATGACGTCCGCCCACGCTCCCGAGAAAAGAGCGGCTCTTGTGCGCCATTCTGCAGCGGCCGGAAGGAGGGGTCGACGGTAGCCGTCAGCAGACTTGATCAGAGAATGGGCTTCGGGTTCGAGCTTGCGTGCGCCGATTACACCGACATGAAGGAGCACGCCTTTGGCAGTTTCGTCGTTAAATGCGTGCTTGTGCTCTTCGAAGGCTTTCGTGCCGTCACGGTAATCGCTCCTCGCTGTGTTTAGCACCTCTAATATCTGCTCGCCCACACTCCTGAGAGACGCCTTCGTGTCGCGATCGGTGCCAAGCATGTCCAGCAGTCTCTCCGCATCGCACTTTTTCCCCATGCTGCCGATATACATGAGCTTGCCGATCACCTGATCCGGCGTGATTTGCCCCGTCGCCACCGCATCGTCGAAGGACGCCATGCAGAGGGTTGGGAATTCGGTAAGCCTTCCGAAAAGTTCGCTCCTTAATGCACCAACGGGATGCTTTGTGAATCTGAGGAAGCTGATCCTTGCGCATTGAATCTCCACATCCCGGTCGACAAGCCATTCGGGCACACGGTCGATGTGGGCCGCGAATTTCTCCCAATTACCCTTCCGCGCCCAGGCCTTCAGTGCTGTCGAGCGCAGCTCTTCGATGGGGGGAACGCCTGCAAACCGGTCAAGAGCACGGAGGAGTTCCGGGCTCAGTCTTCCTTCCGAGACGTCCCTGTCGTCCGCTATTCTGGCGATGAGATACGGCTCAAGGGGATCTTGTGCGGTGGCGGAGACGTGTCGCTGAAGGGCGCGAACATCCTTTTTCTTGTATGCGGCAACAAAGTCGAGGTCAACGGCGCCTGCAGGACAGAGCCAGAACGCAATGAACAGGACCGATATAAGAAGGCGGACTCCCCCCCTCAGATACGCGCAAACTAACATCGTCTTCACCCCGCCGTCATTCCCGCGATGGATGTCTACCGCAAGCGATTGTAGCGCTTCCTATTATGGTCTTTATGAAGATTCTTTTCAACAGGTCGGAACCGTTGGTTCGTCGTGTTGGTTTCAGTAATTATTGGTTTTGAGAAACCAAAGAAGATGTGATTGCATTCACGGTGAGGGTAAGACGCCTGGCAGTTGGGATGGTTGTCGATCGTCGGAAGGATTGCAGAAGAAACCGGACGAGCTGAATGAAGGGCCCTTAAGCTGTGACAGTGAGGAGAAAACTGTCATGAATGTACGACATCGGTTGCCGCTTTGGTGTAGAATCACACAATCAGACCGGTAGGCCATGATGAGCAGGGCTAGGGATGAGAGGGAAAGCTCTCCGTCCTGCAGATGCTTCCAGGGAGCGTTGGTGGAGGCCCATAGAATGGAAATCTACGTCGGTACGAGCGGGTATGGGTACAAGGAGTGGAAAGGAACATTCTATCCTGAAAAGATCTCGCCAAAGGAAATGCTTCACTTCTATTCGGAACGCCTCAACGCGGTGGAAATAAATAATACCTTTTATCACATGCCTACACGGGCCGTCCTGACATCATGGGCGGAACAGGTCCCCGACGATTTCATCTTCGCGCTCAAGGCACCCCAGATTATCACGCATCTGAAACAACTGAGGAATGTCAGGGAGGAAACCGGGTACCTCTTCAAGGTTGCGTCAGCCCTTGAGAGGAAACTGGGGCCGGTCCTCTTTCAATTCCCAAAGAGTTTTCATGCAGACTACGTTGTGCTGGAAGATTTTCTGAGCCTGATTCCGGGCAATATGTCCTGTGCATTCGAGTTCCGCAGCCCGTCTTGGCTCGATGCCAAGATTCTGGACCTCCTCCGTGGAAGGGGATGCTGTCTGTGCATCGCGGATGCTGATGAAGATCCAACAGATAAGATCGTCAGCACGGCCCCATGGGGATACCTGCGCCTGCGCCGTTCTGATTATGCTGACGCTGACCTGTCCCAGTGGATGGAGAGAATCCTTTCGCAAGAATGGGAGAGGGCCTTCGTTTTCTTTAAACATGAGGAAGAGGCAGTGGGGCCTGAAATGGCGGGGCGCTTTCTTGAGCTTGCCGGCCGGAGCGTAACAGGGCTCAGAATAGGAAAGACAACTGAATGAAGGAAGTGTGACGCCGCGATGCTCTCAGGCGAGCAGGTGGAGAGCCTTCCCCTGAGGCTGAAGCTGTCTGAACAGGAGGGTCACCAGGGCCCGTCAATCACCGCTTCTGCTCGCCGCCATACAGTTCCTTAATCTTTCCTCTGTCGGGGGTGCCGTCTTCGCGAAGCGGGAGGTCGGGGAGAAACTGCACATACTGGGGCTTCTTATAGCTTGCGATCCTCGAAGCGACAAACCTGATCAGTTCCTCGGCGGTCAGATTCATACCCGCCTTCAACTGGCACACTGCTTTAATGCCCTCTTTCCATTTGGGATCGGGAACGCCGATCACCGCACATTTCTCCACCGCAGGGTGCTGAAGCACGGCATTTTCCACCTCCGCGGGGTAGACGTTTTCTCCGCCTGGCTTGATGAGGTCTTTCTCGGCTTTGCGCCCTGTGAACCACAAAAACCCGTCTCCGTCGAACCGCCCAAGGTCTCCGGTGTGGTGCCATCCATTACGAAAGGTATGGGCATTATCATCAGCCAGGTTCCAGTAGCCCTTGAAGACCATGGGACCTCTGAGGACTATTTCCCCCGTCTGCCCTGACGGCACCGGATTGTCGTCATCGTCCACCAAACGAACATCACCGAGCAGAATAGCCTGCCCTGCCGCACCCGGCCGGTCGTTGTACGGTCCGACCGTCACAAGGCAGGACGTCTCGGTCTGACCATACATGCAGTAAAAGGTGCCGCCTGAAGTCTGCTGATATTTTTCTATGGTTTCAGGCACGTCTATCCCTATGACAGCTCTCAACGCACGAATGTCTTTCCCCGACGCCGCCTGCTCGTTAAGGATATTGGACAGAATTGGCGCAAAATCAAAAAGCAACGAGGCCCCCTTCTCTTCGATGAGGTTGACCGCCCTCGCGGCATCGAATCTGCTCATGTTCACATTGAGCGCCCCGGCGTGAAATGCACTGGTCGCAGTAAGGAGCCCTGCGACGTGGAAGATGGGAAGAAGGTTCAGGTGCACGTCCTCCCGGGTGATCCTGAGATAGGACTGGAAATGCGTGTTTGCACAGAGTACGTTTCCGTGACTGAGGAGGGCCCCTCTGGGTCTCCCGGTGACGGCCGCTGTATGAATGATTACAAAGCCATCATCTGTGGAGACATCGGGTCGTGCGAAATCACCGCCATCCGCGAGCAGGGCGTTGAAGTCCTCGAAACCCTCGGCTCCGGCTCCGAGGCTGCAAAAGGTCCTCACTGTCGGAAGCCCGTCCCTGCATTGAGCAATGGTGAAATGATAGTCGGGATCAGCAAAGAGGACCGCAGGTTCGCAGTCATTCAGGTTGAAAGCGATCTCACTGGCGCAAAGCCTCCAGTTGACCGGCAGCATGATTGCTCCGAGGGCCGCTGCTGCTCCGTAAAGGAGGAAGTATTCGAGGCTGTTCTTCCCCAGAACGCCGATGCGGTCACCGGGCTGAATCCCGATCTTCTGGAGACCGCGGGCAAGGCAGTCCACCTGTTGCCTGTACTCGGAGAAAGTCACTTCCCGGGCGTCGTCTGCTTCGAACCAGGCTGGCTTGCTCTTGTGGATAACCGCATTCCGGCAGATCACATCATAGAATGTCAGATCATAAAGTGCCATTGCATAACCTCGATGAATGGGATACTAAAGTGCCATTTCCCTGCAAACAGCGTGAAGATGCCACCTCCTGTTATGCCCGTGGAGCCCGGGAGCATGGAAGACGTGATGTACGATCAGAGTTCATGTCTCTTGGAATCTGTATTCCCGATGAATTCTGACGCTCAAACAGTGAAGGCTGACCTCTCCCGGGAGCTATTATACTACACCCGGTCGAGGTTCATATGGTGGTTGCGACAGGGAGCTGCCTGATGATCCCAGCAAACAAGGCGTGTCACTCCTCTTCAGGTCTGCGTGATGGCAGACGACCGGAGGCGATCGACAGAACCAAATCGGGAGCAGGGCCTTCGGGAGGAAGGATGACAAGATGTGGAGCGCCAGCCTCATATCCGTCTCAGAAAGGGAATAGATGCTGGTCGTGGAGGGATGAAGAGAAGTGCCCTCCTCTCATGATATAGTACGAGGGCGTGGCCCCGCATGACCGGCGGTCTGAAGGAGGAAAGTGATGGGAGATGAGAGCTTCTCCAGAAAGATAAGTTTCCTGAGGCCGGGGTGGTGGATAGTACATGTCCTGGGAATTACGCTTGTCTACACTCTCGGGCACATCCTGTGGAGGTAACATGCTCAAACATTTCATGAGATACAAACCAGGCTGGTGGATCCTCCACGCCATCGTTGTGAGTGCGACCTTCTACCTTGGTCACATGGTGACCTTCAAGTTCTAAGAAGGGGCCGGCGTAGGCGAGGGGAGGAGGCGTAGCTTTGGCGTGCAGCCACACGCACGAATATCGGAAAATCTCAAAGGGGGGCCATGAAGAAGAATACGTTGTTGATAGCGCTTGTCTTGCTCGCAGTCGGAGGATCGCTGCTGCACTACCGGATCCACAACTTCATGGTGCCGGACAAACTCCATTCGGGCACATTCATCTTCGACGGCACGAAGTTCCTCGCCACCCTGCTTTGCACCGTGGATGTCATACTGGTCACGATCCTTTTCATGTCGCGGAAGACCGCTGTCTATGGATATCTCCTGAACGGCCTTCTTGTCATCTATGGCACGGTCCTTATGGCTCATTTCAGCATCGCCGAGATGGTGGTGAAGTCGATTCCTCCCGACGCCATGCTCGTAAAGTCAACCCTTCCTGACATCGGCATAGCCTGGGCGGACTTCTTCGTCGGCAAGGCGCTTTACGATTTGTATACAAAGGGGCCTGGTTAGTTCTATCAATTCGAGAAGGTTGAAGAAGCGTTAGAAAAGGCAGGACAGATGGGGGGTGAGGTCATTCTCGATCGGGGTACTTCTACTATGTTTCAGCTGGCGGTTCTCGTTCAGAACCCCAGAGGCTCCCAGGTCCTGAGGAGATTGACCTCATCACCGGGATTCGGAAGACCGGCGATCTTCCATGCCTTCACGGGATCTATGAACTGCTCGGTCACGCATTGCTTCGGCTGATGAACGTTCTTGCAGACAGCACGGACAATGGGAAAGAACTTGTGATCCCGGTAATAATTTCTCATGAATAGAAGGATGTCTATCCGGTCTCTCGTAAGTTCGGTGATCCCTTCGCGCGCAGCCAGAGCGCGGGCGACCTCCTCGTTCCACTCCTCGAAGTTCGTGAGATAACCTGCTCCGTCGATGTTTACCTTCGAGCCCGAGACTTCTATTGTCGGCATGATGGCATATCCCTCCTGAAATATCTCAGCCGGCGCAAGAAGAACCTGCGTTGCTGTGGTGCGGAATGGGTGTCCTGCAACGGAGGCATCACCGCGGCTGCGGGATGCCGTCCCGGCTCTTGAGATTGGTTTGTGTAGTCAGAGTCATGTTTCATTAAGTGTCCCCCAGAATCATAGCCTAAAAGATGAAGCGCGTCAAGCCAATCGATTGCATCCTCGACGAGGTTAAGGGGGCGGCTTTGTTCGCGAGTCGCGTGCACGGACGCGCTTTGACAACGCTCCCGTTACTTGTCAGCATTCTATGGCCGGTGTATACTTGGTTATCATCGGATATGGAAGTTTCCTGACAAGATATGGTGAACCTGAAGTCTCTCTTGAGCATGGTCGCTTTCATCTTGATCCCGGTTGCGATAGCTGCGGCTGACCCTGCTTCGGTCACGATCAAAGAATGGAGCCTTCCCACACCGAATTCCTTCCCTCATGATCCTGCTTTGGGGCCCGACGGCTCGCTGTGGTACACAGGCATGGCGTCCAATACCATAGGCAGACTTGATCCCAAGACTGGTGAGATAAAGGAATACCCATTGAAGACCCCGGGCTCAGGTCCCCACGGTCTCGTGGCAGATAAAGACGGCAACATCTGGTTCACAGCGAATTTCAAAGGGTATATAGGCCGCCTGAATCCGGGAACAGGAGATGTTACCGAATATAAACTCCTCGACGAAGCACATGACCCTCATACACCGATCTTTGACCGGAAAGGCATACTTTGGTTTACTGTCCAGTCGGGCAATATGGTTGGCCGTCTCGATCCCAAGACCGGAGATGTGAAGCTCAAACCTTCACCTACACCCGATTCGCGGCCCTATGGGATCGCGGTCAACTCAGAGGGCATTGTGTTCTTTTGTGAATTCGGAACCAATAAGCTTGCAAGCGTAAATCCTGATACCATGGATATCAGGGAATACACTCTTGCCGAGGGTTCCCGGCCGAGGCGTCTGACGATCACTGCCGATGACATCATCTATTTCACTGACTATTCGCGCGGAGCACTGGGACGGTTCAATCCGTCAGACGGTACAACGAAAGAGTGGACTTCGCCGGGGGGGCGGGATTCCAAGCCGTACGGTATCGCGGCAACTCCGGACGGCATCATATGGTACAGTGAATCTGGTGTCACCCCCAATACAATTGTGAGGTTCGATCCGAAGACCGAATCATTCTCCAGCAGTCCAATTCCGTCCGGAGGCGGGGTGGTTCGACATATGGTCGCAACTCCGGAAGGCAATCTGTATCTAGCGTGCAGCGGTGAGAACAAAGTCGCGATGGTGCAGATCATAAAATAGCGGAGGTCTATGGAGAGGATTTGAGCCTCTTCCGCGCTGATGCTGGTATCAATGCGCAGACGATTCAGGCTAGGAGTCCTTGACAAAGCCCGATGCCCTGAAGCCGACAAGTCGCACCCATCGCCTCAGGTCGAACCGATCGAGGCACTCCAGGGCGGCGGTGCGGAACTCCTCCGGTGAATCCGTGGGGTGCATGAGGGTCCTTGCCCTTGTGTGAGTCTCGAAGTTGCTGTACCTGACCTTGACCGTGATGGTCCTGGCCCTGAGCCGCTGCCGCGTCAAATCCGCTGCGACGTCTTCTATGAGTCCGGACAGCGTCTCCAGGAGGACCACGCGGTCATTTGTATCGCGCTCGAAAGTGGTCTCCCTGCTCGAGGACTTCGGTTCCCACTGAGTAACCAGCGGGCGGTCGTCGATGCCCCTGGCCGCTTCATGAAGATACCGCCCATAGGATTCTCCGAAGACCTCTCTGAGCCGCTCCGGCGGCACTGCAGCCAGTTCGCCGATTGTCTTGACTCCTGACTCCTTGAGACGGGCCTCTGTGACCGGGCCGACTCCCCAGAGTTTTCTCACCGGCAACGGCGAGACGATCTCACCTATATTCTGCTCGGTGAGGATTGTAAGGCCATCGGGTTTCTCCATGTCAGAGGCGATCTTGGCGAGGAGCTTGTTCGGCGCGATGCCGATGGAGCAGGTGAGCCCCGTCTCTCTTCTTATTGTCTCCTTGATCGCCAGCGCTATGTCCTCAGGTGATCTGTCGACAGCCGAGACGTCGAGGAACGCCTCGTCGATCCCCACATCCTCCATGACCGGCGAGAATCTTCCGAGTATAGCCTTCACCACCGCTGACACCCTCGAGTATTCTTCATAGTCGACCGGCAGGAAGACCGCGTGCGGGCACAGCCTGTAAGCAGTGCGGAGAGGCATGGCGGAGTGTATGCCGTATCTACGCGCCTCGTACGATGCGGTGGATACCACGCCTCGTTTGGTCGGATCTCCAGATCCCCCAACCACGACAGGTTTGCCGACAAGTTCGGGACGCCGTTTCTGTTCGATAGCGGCGAAGAATGCGTCCATGTCCATATGCAGAATGCGGCGCATCGTGAGCGACTCAGGAGGGTGTCTCTTTCCAACTGAGGTGAGCGGTCATGTCCCGGCCATTATAGCACCTCATACGTTCGGCTCACTCTGGAGAGTTCTTCTCGATACGCAGACCCGATGGAATCTTTCTACGGCGAGAGCGACATAGTGGGGGGGTAATAGTGTGTAACTCTTTGAAAAGCAAGTGCCCCCTGCAGGAGTCGAACCTGCGACACCAGGTTTAGGAAACCTGTGCTCTATCCTACTGAGCTAAGGGGGCTGTGGGGTTTCTCGCTATTATATCACTTGACTGTAGCAAAATTGTAGCAGTCGAGCCTTTGTCCAGAATGTTTACAAGCCCG
>JBLMXV010000065.1:0-13628 GCA_050257935.1 Chloroflexota bacterium | reverse complement strand
GTCAAGAATTTCCTGGACCAACTGAGCGGCAATCTCAGCGCCCAACTGCCTGCCGGTCGCGATCTGCTCAGGAGTCTGGGGCGTATCGTGCCCGATATACTGGTCAGCTAGCCATGAATCGGCCGGCACGTCGGCGGGTGTGGCGGCGAAATCGTATACCCATATATGAGCCGGCCTTGGGAGTTGTCCTGTCACGACTTCCTGTCTGCTGGTGATGTTTGTCGAGGCACACCCCGCTGCAACTGCCATCGCAATGAGACACGATATTATGATTGACAGTCTTCCCGGAGGCGATGAGAGGGCGTCGGGTGACTGACAGCGAAAGGCACGTCTCCGATGGCCTTGCGCGCTGATCTTGCTCATGATGGTGTCTGTCTTCATGAATCTTCCCTCCTGTATCAGTTGCTGGTTAGTTCACGTCATTCGTGTATCGTCTTCGCTTAATATCGGCCTACTCCCGGTAGCCTACTGCCGTTTCGATGTCTCGGTCACATCCCTAAGTGCTGGTTTTGTCTGCCGGTGCGCATAGAATCTCAGGCCCTGAGATGCTCGATCAATTCAAAACCCTTCGTTTCAGTGACCTCGTGAAAAGAGATTTCAGGTGGTTCGCTCGCCAGCTCCATGGCTGCCAGGACGCGAAGGTAGAGGCCCGATCGAATGTGCTTGGTCAACTGTTCTCCCGATTCCCAGTGTTCGACGTACAAGATCGTACGCTTCTGATCAGGGGTTTCATACATAGCACACGACAAACATCCCGGCTTCGCACGCGTCTGCCCTTCCACAGATCGGAGGATCTCGATGATGGACTGCCGCTTGCTGGGAACGGCGTTCATTTTGACAAAAGAAAGTATCATTTAATTGACCGGCATGTGTCATATCAACATCAGTGCCAGTGCTTCACCAGTCGCGCCACACCGACACAAGTATATACTGAAAAAGCGATAAGTCAAGGAGTGCGCAAGGATGAGGGTTGAACGAATTGAAGATTAAGGACGGAATGACGTCCTTAGGTCGTCATTCCGTCCTTAAGGGGAAGCAGGGCAAATTCATATAGAGAAGCTATTATCGCCTGATCGCATGATCTTTCTCGCGTCACGATGCATACTTGTCGCGCCTCTTCGGGATGCCGAGTTTTTCCATTTTTGTGTAGAGAGTTGACGGTTTCAGGCCGAGAAGTTCGGCAGCGCCATCTCGTCCCTTGATCCGCCAACCCGTCTTCTGCAAGACTCCCGTGATATGCATATATTCTGCCTCCTCCAGAGACACGCCCCCCGGAGCGCTGGTATCAGCGCTTTGCGGTATCTTCACATTTAGAACACCGTCGTGGCTGAGAATGATTGCCTGCTCGATGACATTCCTTATCTCCCGGACATTTCCGGGCCAGCGGTATCGCTGCAATGCCTCCACTGCCCTCCTGGGCACAAGAGTTATCTTCTTGCCCAATTTTCGTGACAGTTCACCGACAAAGGCTTCGACGAGTAGCGGTATATCATCGGGCCGCTCTCTCAGCGGCGGCACTTCAATGGGGAAAACGTTCAAACGATAGTACAAGTCCTCCCGGAACGTGCCCGCCCGCATCGCCGCGAGAAGATCATGGTTGGAAGCGGCAATCACGCGCACGTCGACCTTAATAGTTTTCGGGCTCCCGAGCCGTTCGAATGTGCCCTCCTGGAGCACCCGGAGCAGCTTCGCCTGCAGTTCCAGGGGCAGCTCAGCGATCTCGTCGAGAAAAATGGTGGAGCCGTCAGCCAGCTCGAAGCGGCCGATTTGCCTGGTCAGCGCTCCTGTATACGCGCCTTTCTCCCTACCGAAGAGTTCGCTTTCAATCAAGGCCGCCGGTAGGGAGGCGCAATTTACCGTTACCATCACACGATCTTTCCGTCCACTGAGATCGTGAATCGTCTGGGCAACCAGTTCCTTACCGGTGCCGGTTTCTCCGAGCAAAAGGACTGTTGAATCGGTTGCAGCCACCTGCTCGGCCTGGGCAAGTACCCTCTTCAGGGATTCACTTTCACCGACGATTCTGTCATGGTCAAACAGGAGCTTGGCACTCTGACGCAAGTATATGTTCTCCCGTTCCACCTGCTGCCTGAGTTCCTCGATCTCACGGAGCCTGTCCCGCAGTTGCTGTTCCATCTGCTTGCGCTCGGTGATATCGCGCACGATGGCCCACATGGCCCTTGGCCTGCCGTCATTATCCCGGAGCAGTATGGTGCGCAGTTCCACTGGAAAGATCTCCCCTTCCTTCCGTCGGTATTCCTTTTCATATATGTCGGAATACCCGCGTAGAAGCACCTGGTTCTCGATAATGTCGTCCTCAGAGGTATGCCACTTCTCAGGTGTGAGATCGCGATAGGTGAGCTGAAGCAACTCTTCCCTCGTATATCCGAGCATCTTCCGGTAGACCTCATTGAATTCCAGAAACCTGCCGTCCATATCGATGCTGACGAAAGCGTCCATCATGCTCTCGTGAAGTTGTCGGTATTTGGCTTCCGAGATCTTGAGGGCCTCCTCAGACTCTTTGCGATCCGTGATGTCGATAGTGACGCCCATCAAGCGAGCCGGTTCCCCAGGCGATGCGCAATACGGGTGACCACGGGATAGAAACCACCTGATGCTCCCGTCGGGCAACAAGACACGGTATTCGGCGGCGGCGTCCTTTGACAATGAGACAGCATGCTGGACGGTCCGGCGAACCCGATCTCGGTCCTCGGGATGGACCATTTCAAGGAAGCTCTCGAAGTCCAATTCCTGTTCCGGACCGAACCCGATCAACTCCTTGCCTTTTTCGGTGGCCCAGACATGGCCGGAGACCGGGTCCAGACTCCACAGTCCAGCCTTTGCGGATGCAGCCGCCAGGTTCAAACGCTCCTCACTTTCGCGCAATGCCCTGTCTGCATGTTTGCGGGCAAGCGCATTGGCGAATATCTGCGCGACAAGAGCGAGGCTATTCACGATCTGCTCAGGCCAGTCTCTTTCCTCCGCCATGGCATCAAAGGCGACCCCGCCGAAAACCGGACCACCACCCGCCGATAGCGGAAATACCAAAACGGACTTCGTGCCGTAATACCGCCAGACCTCGCGGTCCCGGGCCGCATCATGCGGCAGCTCCCCGAGCCTCGCAAAGGCAACCATCTCGCCATTGAGGATCTTCTTCAATGCCCAAGGGAAAAGAAGGCGGGCATCTGACGGCTCGGGAGCCGACGGCGCATCCGGCGGCTGATGCAGATGCGTCAACACAAAGAGCCCCGGGTCATCCGGAGACCGCTGCCATACCGAGGAGCGATCAAACCCGAGGCATTCGCATAGACGACGCTGGGCGGATTCAATCTCGCCATCCACTTTGTCGGCAGAAACATTGACGAATCTCGCCGAAAGTTCGGACAGGAGCCTTTCAAACTCCAGGCGATCCTCCAATTTCTGTCTCGATAGTTTGTGTTCCAGGGCATTCACGAAGATTTCACCCAGCAGGTGAAGGCGGGCCACGTGTTCTTCGGGCCAGAGGCGATGCTCCCGCATCACGTTCAACGCGAAGATGGAGACTACCTGCCCTCCGAAGAACAAAGGGATGTGCAGAGCGGCGCTGATGCCGAAAGCCGCGAAGCTCTGTTTGTCCTGTTGCGCCTCCTCAGGCAGGTCTTCCAGAGTTGAAATGGCAACGTGTCGCTGCCCTACAACCAATTTCCCGTAGTGCCACGGGAACAAGCCGGCAAGGTCAATGTCTTTTGAAACATGCTCGACACCTTCGGCGAATGCAGCATGGGAAAGCCGGACCACCCCCCGGTCATGGGAAACCTCCAGCAAGCCGCATCTGTCAGCCTCGAAAAACTTCAGAACCTGCTTCAGCGCGTCCTCGATTTCCTGATCCACCCGATCAGTGGGAACGTTGACGAAGCGCACGGAGAGATCGGTGAGGAGTTCCTCGAATCTTGCACGCTCACCTCGCGGATGATCCTGGCTTGGTGGTACGTTTTTGTCGATCATCTTTCCCAATGTATCGAGAGGCATGCTCTTAAACAATAAGTATAGCAGCTTCTGCAGCCTCACCCAAAGCAGGCGATAATTGGGGTTTCATCAGGCAGTGATTCTGTGTGTAAATGTAAAAGGCGAGGCAGACGCCTCGCCTTTTACATGTGTCAAATACAAGTGACAGCTTATCCGCCGACCTTCTTCATCTCGGTACCGCAGGTGCATTTCCCAGGGTTCTGACTGATCATGTTGCAGTCGCAACCCGCTCCGCATGCACACGTGTACTTGCCGACTGTATTGAAGGGTCTTTCCTTTTCCCAGCCTTCAGCCTTCAGGTATGCAGTGTCACCCTCGATTTTCATTACCTTAGCCTTCACCATATCGGTGCCGCATGTACACTTGCCGGGCTTGTTTGCCATGCTCTGGCAGGGGCATTTTTCACCACAGTTGCATGCATAGACTTCGTCACCGACCTTGAGAGACATCTTGCCTTCTGTCCCGGCAAAGGCAATGGCCACAATTGATGCCACAAAAAGCGCAATAGCAATAATAGCAACCTTTCTCATCTTGTTCACCTCCCTTCCGTGCCCAGTTCATCAAGAACTCAGACGGGCATACATGTTGGATTTTTGCAACTAGACAGAATACTCTAGGAAAATACGCCGAGTCAACAGAACATTGTCGCGCTTTGCGGCTCCGGAGCGCGACATGCAAGAGGGACTGCGCAGAATTGCATCACTCCACGCTCCAGCCAGTGCCTGTCTTCCTCAGTTTGACCTTTTGCTGCTCCGTCCGGTCTTTTAGGTCGGAGCACCCACGACCGGCGGAATCGGTACACTTTCCTGTTGCACAGAGTTTTGTGAAGAAGGGCTCGATGGGCTCATATCCAACCGTCAGAGTCACGATAGCGCCACTGTCCGAACGGTCAGGGGAGATCTCCCTGATTTCCTTGACCACTTTCTTGACCACGGCCCCTTCCAGATGCCACTGATTGATGTTCTGGCCTGGATCGACGGTCCAGACAGCCTCTTTCAGGAATGGCTTAGCCTTTTCCGTTGGCAGATGCACAAGCCGTTTTGCGCCCTCCGCTTCCTCGCCCGAGGCTGCGAGATACCCTTCATTTACCAGCTCGTGGATCGCGAGGCCGCACTCGGAGTGCGCCTTCGTGTCGATGGCGAGAGAGTGAGCACCAGCGGATCGAAAATAGGCGTCTACTGTCTTCTTGGCCTCATCAGGTGAAGGCGTCTGCGCGCAGGACACCAGTAAGAGCCCGATGATCACGGTAACACGGCAACTCAACGATCCTGGCAAGGGTTCCTCCTTCCACCGCGTCAACATTCACGCGACCATGAAGTACTCACATTGTAGCACACCTAGGCAGACTGCGTAACTGGCGACCATCCCCTGGATAGCCTCTTCCTTATTTTGCTGAATCTTCCTCTTGCGGGGGTTTTGCGGGAGGCGAGTACCACTTTTCTTTCGGCACGAACGTAGGGACAGAGCGGTCGGCTTCATAGTTGGGAGACATGATCTGCACGCCGTACTCATTGAAGGCGTCCTGGATGTTCTGATGCAGGTCTGAATAGGTCCTCGCCATCGCATTCGGATTATCGGTATATGCATTCAGTTCGTAGCTTACATAAAAGTCGTCGAGCGATTTCTGAAGGACAAATGGCGGCGGCTCTTTCATCAACCCTTCCGTCCTTTCAGCGGCGAGCAGCAGAAGGGCATGGACCTGGCGCCATGGCGCGTCGTACCCGATGGTCACCTTCGTGTGCAGGATGAGGCCTCTTTCTGCGACCAGAGAACTGTAATTTGTGACACTGCTGTTCAGGATCGTCGAGTTCGGGATGGTGACCTCCTCGTTCTTTATGGTCCGCACGTGTGTGACAGAGACTCTCATCCTGATGACGTCCCCGATCGTATCGCCTATTTGTATACGGTCTCCCATCTTGAACGCCCTTCGGTAAGTCAAGGTGAGACCGGCAATGGTGTTCGAGACCGCCGAGGAGGACCCGAGGGACAGGAGCACGCCGATGAAAATAGAGATGCCCTTGAAGGCGGGCGACTCCGAACCTGGAATGTACGGGTACGACACGACGACAGCGAAGATGATGACAACGAATCTGAGGATCCTGTATGTCGGGTGTGCCCAGTCGGGATAGAAATTCCTGAGGGTGATGGTGCCCTTTTCGACCTGATCGAAGAAGAGCTCCATCGACCTGATGATGTATCTCGCTACCAGCGCAATGACAGCGACGAAGAAGAGTCCCGGCGCGCTCGCGAGGACGCCCTTGGCAATCGACTCGATCGGCTCAAGCACAAAGTCGAAGAGTCTGACCGCGAAGCCCCTCGTCCAGGGGAAGAAAGTCAACACGAGGTGCACATAAGAATAGACGAGAATAGCGACAGTGAAGATCCGGATCAGTGCCAGGAACGTATTCAGGAGCATCTTGAGGCGCTCGGCCTTGACGATCTCGAAGGACTGAATCTGAATCGCAGAGATCCTCGCTTGGAATCGTGATTCAATCGTTCCGCTCAACCTCCTGAAGAATCTTCTGAAGACGATCAATATACCGATGAGCACTACCGTCGCGATCGCCGTATAAAGGGCCCCCAAGAGTATGCTCCTCGTGCTGTAATCCTCACGGTATTTCTGGAGCGCTACCCGTATTTTTCCCGCAAGCTCTCTTGCGAGTTCCTGTCTGGTACGGTTCTCGGCGGCGCCGTCGGCATCGAGGAGCACCACGAGGATTTGGTCACCTGCGAAGATGTCCGAGCTGATCTGGTCGTCCACAGCCTTCACTGAATCGATGCGGACGTAGGGGTCCTCAGCGAGCCGCTTGAGCCTCTCGCTGATAAGTCTTGCACGTTCCACGGGGGGAACCATTTTTATAGGCACCTTTATGTAAAAGACCTTCTGGTCGCCGAGCATAACGGGATAGCCCTCAGACGCGACCGCCTCAGAAGGGGCTTTGGCTTGCTTGTCGGGAGAAGCCCCTAACGCGGGTGCCGCTATGCACAGGAGCAGCAACGCGATGACGATGAATGGAGAGCGCATCCTAACCTCCGGACGCTCAGGGCATTGGTTCCGTTGGGGGCAAGTGGTCTGTCAGGTTCCCTTACGCGGTGGGTCGGAAGATGATCAAGTCATCACCCATAAAGCTTTTCGACTCCCCGCCCTGATGCGTCTGCTTCACGCAAAGCTAAGGCCATCTCTCAGGTAATGAGTATATCATAACGCCCGATGAGAGAGCGCGACCGGCGGGGCGGGTGTCACTGTGTATTGCGCAGCCCGGCCAAGGCATTATGCCACCGAATATGCCATAATGAAACGTTTGAGGAAAGGTCATAAACATGGGAACGAGGTCCGCATCAACGTGAACAAGCGCAGGAGAAGGATCATCATCGTCGCCGTGGGCACGCTGATCGCCTTGCTGATTGCATTGGTCGTTGTGGCCCCGCACCTCATCGATACCGAGGCGATCAGGGGTGCGATCGCGAAGGAGGTATCGAAGCGCATCGCGGGGAAAGTGGAAATCGGAAGAATCACCGTGTCATTCATTCCGCTGCCACACGCCACGCTTCACGATGTCAACGTTTCGATTCCCGAAACCCTCTCCGGCGCTGTCGGAGACCTCAGGATAGAGCCGCGAATAAGCGCGCTCCTCACAGGAACAGTGCGAATCGGCGGCATCAGTATCGTACGGCCCAACGTGAGAGTCTTCGGACACAGAAAGACCGACGCACCCACCCGCGCTGTTACTGAAGATAAGGTCTCTTCGATCCTTTCCGGCATTGCATCGATGTTCCCCGATGGCTCCGTCAGAGTGGAAAACGGTACGCTTGAATTTGCGCCGCCTGACGCCTCACCTATTCTGTTCAGCAACATCGACATAGATGTCCGATTTCCACGGGATTCGATCTCACTGACCTTAGCCTGTCGTTCCACTTTCGCTGAGCATCTCTCACTAAGCGGGGAAATCAACGCCCGAGACCTCAAGGGCGATTGGCACTTCGAGGCTCGAGACCTCAGACCTCAAACCCTGGCTGCACGCCTTTATCCAGCCGCCGGGGAGCACATCGGTGATTCGTCAGTCTCCATGGATATCCGCCTGAAGCACCAGGGGTTCGGGATATTCGATGCCGAGTTCGACGGGTCAGCGCCAACTCTTACCATTAGCCGCCGCGGCGAGCGGCTTGTCTTCGTGGTGAATAAGCTGGGCGGACAAGTCCATCATTCGAAGGAGAAGACCGAATTATCTATCGAGAAGCTGGCACTCGCGTCACCGCGCCTTATCCTTTCATCGAAATTCACCATTGACCGGCAGACACCCCATGCCGTCCTGGAGATCCAGGGCAGCGAGATCGACGCCGCAGCCCTGCGAAAAACGTCCCTCGCACTGGGGGGAGACATCCCCCTCGTCCAGACCGTCTTTTCTTACGTGCAGGCGGGGACAATCCCAAGGATTACCTTTTGGACCGACGGAAGAACAGCAGCGGACCTTGGTGCGACGAGGAACATTATTATAAAAGGACAGGTGCGCGACGGGACAATCGGTATTCCAGGGCCCAAACTCGTCGTTAAGCGAGTCGACGGCGACGTGACCATCTCAGAAGGCATCCTGAAAGGAGAGAGGCTTCGGGGAAGGATGGGAGGGATTGAGTCAAGAGATGGCAGACTCAGCGTCGGTATCAAAGGTGCAGACGCTCCCTTTCATTTGGACGTCCTCGCCGATGCGCAGTTTCGCGACCTTCTGCCACTGTTGAAGCGTTTCATCAAAAACTCCTCCGTCGTGGAGGAATTATCCCGTGTCCGGACAATAGAGGGCAGGGCACGGGGCAGACTCATTCTGGGTGAAAGTCTTCAGTCCATGTTTGCGCGCACCGACATTACGTCACTCCGGGTTTCCGCTTCCTATGAACCAATTCCTTATCCCGTCAAAATCAGCGGGGGAAAATTCCTTTATGACGAGAGGTCAGCCGTGATCAGTGTGGCCGACCTGTCAGGCAGCGTTGGCAGATCGACCTTCAGTGATCTCGCTGCAGATCTCGACATGAAGAAAGATGCTCGGTTCGCGATTCACTCGATGAAGTCCTCCCTCGTTGTCGATGAACTCTATTCGTGGCTCACGTCGTACGAATCACTGCGTGAAGACCTGAAATCGCTCACTGCTCTGAGAGGTTTGGTGCATGTCTCTGCCCTCACCGTAGAGGGTGCTCTTCATCAGCCGAAGCAGTGGCGCTTTGAGGGCAAAGGCGAGATAGAGAAACTTCACCTGGAAGGAAAAGACATCCCCAGGCCGTTGGATGTGGGTAGAGGAGCCTTCGCGATCAATCATGAGCGTCTGTCTGTCACAGACCTCCCGGTACGGGTGCTCGACGCATCCCTGGACATGACCGGGTCTCTTGAGGGCTATTTCGGCAAGTCCCCGGAGGCAGAGGTGACACTCGCAGGAAGGCTCGGGGCTGACGCGACTCGGTACATATCGGACATGATCTCGCCGCGTCAGGGAATCGGCCTGAAAGGTCCAATTACCTTGTCCGATGTTCATGTCGGATGGGCACACAACGGGTTGTCATCGGTGAAGGGTCGCTACGTGTTTGACTCGGGCCCTGTCGTTATCTTGGATCTCTCGCGCCACACCGGCAAAATTTCGATACCAACTCTGGAGATCAAGGACGGTGGGACGAAAGCTTTCCTGTCGTTTCAACCGGGCGAAAAAGAGTTTCAGCTTCGTTTCACAGGTGAACTCAATGAAGCGACAATCGGGAAGATCATCACCGGCTTTGAATCTCCCGCATGCTGCATTCGTGGTGATTTCGATGCACGAATCAATTTGGCTCATCCTTCCGGCTCTGCAATCCACGGAACGGTCGAAGCCAAGAACATCCAGGTTCCCACGTCTACCACAGACCCTCTGATGATCGAAAACCTCTCTCTTACCGCGGAGGGAAATGTCCTCAGGATCGGCGATGCCGCCCTCAGCCTGTCGGATAATCGTCTTTCCCTGCGAGGCGACGCCACATTCTCTGAGAAGTCAATTGTCCTCGAGATGGACCTCACCGCCTCGAAACTGCAGGTTGAGCGGATTAGGGACCTGGCAAGGTCATTTCAGGCTGAAAAGAAGACCCCCGCATCGTGGAGCCCGGCTATAAAGGGTAAGATGCGGGTGAAACTTGGCTCCCTGGTATTTGGGGATTTCACATGGGAGCCGTTTAACGGAGATGTCTCCTTTGACGGAGACCATCTCGACGTGACGGTCACTGACGCGAGACTGTGCGGTATCGCAAGCCCGGGGAGCGTCACGATAACCGGAGACTTCATTGAATTCTCCACAACACTGACAGCGACCGGAGAGAACGTGAGGTCGACCGTTCAGTGCCTGACGGACAAGAGGGATGATCTTATCGGTACGTATGACCTGAAAGCCGATCTCCACGCGAAAGGTACCGTCGACTCCCTCTACCGCTCCCTATCCGGGAATGTGGAGTTCACGGCGAAGAAGGGATTCATCTATCGGAACCCCACTCTCTCGAACATTTTTGCGCTCCTCAACGTCTCTGAGATCTTTCGGGGCAAGTTCCCCAAGTTCGGGCAGAAAGGGCTCAGGTACAATTCCTTATCCGGTCACGGCAAGATCAAAGATGGCCGCCTCACCTGGCAGGAAGTGGTGGTTGACGGACCCACCATACACATAACCGGGCAGGGGAACATAGACCTTGTCGACAGGTCCCTGAATCTCACGGCACTGGTGGCGCCGTTTAAGACCACGGATTCCATCATACGACACATACCAATCATCGGCTATGTCTTGGGCCACGGTCTTGTCGTTGTCCCCGTGGCGATAAACGGTTCTTTTGACGACCCCCGTGTTCAGATCATATCAGCTTCTGCGGTAGGTACGGAGTTGACGGGAATTATGAAGAGAACCCTTCTCCTGCCCTTTCATCTCATTGATGCCCTCGCACCAGTGTCAGGCGACTCAGGAGCGAAAGGTCAGTCCACCTCAAAGCCCTGAATGCACAGTCTCTTTCCTCTGTGACGGACGCGAATCGCATTTCGTCGCATTCATAAAGGGTTTGCCAACTCTCAGGACAATCTTGCCAGGAAGGGGTGCAAACACATAGAATATCTCACCTCTTGCATCTCTAAGGAGATACCCGATGAAAGAACCTATGATTCGTTGTACTGTCGTCGCCTTCGCGATGGCTTTCTTCCTCACCTCCTGCGCAACCACAAAGATCTCCCATGTCTGGAAGGACACTTCTTTCAACGGGAGACTCGCGAACGTCCTCGTCATTGCCGTCGTAGAGAGGCAACTCATGCGTAGCTTCATAGAGAATGCCTTTGTGGAACAACTCAAGGCCCACGGGGTCAGCGCAGTCCCGAGCCATAAGCTCATTCCGTCAGAGAAAATGCTCGACAAAGAAACAATTGTTGCGAAGATGAAAGAGCAAGGGCTCGACTTCGTCCTCGTCACAAGAATCGCAAGCAGGAAGGAGATCGAAAAGACCTATCCCGGGGGCGCCTACGTTGTCCCCACCGATTATTACAACGGATGGTACGGGTTTTACTCAGGGTCATTTGCCATCGTTCCCGTACCAGGTATGGCATACGATCAGGAGATCTTCTCGCTGGTGACAAACGTGTACGAAGCACGTACGGAAAAACTCATCTGGTCGGCGTTCTCGAAGACCATGGTCGAAGGCGCCAAGGAGAAGGTTGTCGAGCCGTTCATCGCGACCATTGTAAAAAGCCTTGCAGAGAGTGGGCTCCTGTGAAATAATGAGACTGGGCATGTACAATAGACAATCCTGCGCAACCCAGAGAAAGGTCATCAGGAAGAACAATAGGATCCTCCCAGAGGCAAGATCATCGTCATGAAAAGCTCGGTATCTCACGATCTCACCCGTACCGTGCTGGCAGTGCTTTTCATAGGCGGCCTTATCGCCGCAGCCATGTGGGTAATGCGCCCTTTCCTTCTCTCGTTTATCTGGGCGACCATGATCGTTATCTCCACATGGCCCCTTATGCGAGCGACACAGGTAAGACTGTGGGGCAGGCGCGGGCTTGCCGTCACTCTCATGACTGCGGCGCTGCTGCTGATTCTCGTCGTGCCTTTCTCGCTGGCCATCGTGACCATAGTCGATAATTCGGACCGGTTCGTCGCCCTATCGAAGTCCGTCGGGAACTTTGAAATCCCCCCGCCTCCGGATTGGGTGGAACGATTACCGGTAGTCGGGTCGAAACTTGCTGAACGATGGCAAACGATCGCGGCAGACGGCTCTGAAGGGTTATCGGCTCAATTGTCGCCTTATGCGGGCAAACTCGTAAAGTGGTTCGTCGCACAGGCCGGCAGCGTCGGGATGATGGTTCTCCAGTTCCTTCTGACGGTAATCATCTCGGCGATACTGTATGCAAAGGGCGAGACGGCTGCCCATGGCATCCTCCACTTTGCGCGCCGCCTCGCGGGAGCACGGGGCGAAGAATCCGCCCGCCTCGCCGCACAAGCGGTGCGTGCTGTTGCGCTCGGTGTGGTCGTCACCGCCCTCGTCCAGTCGACCCTTGGCGGGATTGCCCTTGCGGTGTGCGGCATCCCTTATGCCGGTGTTCTCACCGCAGTGATGTTCATGCTCTGCGTGGCACAACTTGGGCCTGGACTCGTGCTCATACCGTCGGTGATCTGGCTTTACTGGAAGGGCGACCCGCTGTGGGGAACCGTGCTGCTCGTCTGCACGCTTATCGTCGGCACCCTGGATAACTTCCTCCGTCCGGTTCTGATAAGAAAAGGCGCCGACCTGCCGCTGCTCCTTATTTTCGCCGGTGTGATCGGGGGCCTCATCGCCTTCGGCATCATCGGCCTCTTCATCGGCCCTGTCGTGCTCTCCGTGAGTTACACCCTGCTCGTGGCCTGGGTGAATGAAGAGAAGCCGGACGCGGCGTCACCGCCTCTATCCTGAAGCCACCGCGTATCTCCGTAATCCACAATCGTTGTCTGCGTCAAGAGGGGTCGAGAATCTTCCCGGCATGGCTGGCGCCCCCTTTATCTTCCGATAAACTTCTAGCCTTGATTATTCACGCGAATGCGACAGCATCAGGGCGGAAGCGGCTCAAGTCCTTTCCAAAGCGATGGATTTCATTTATCGTGTCCTACGTCCTGCCCACACGGTGTGCGTTTGTGCTTCAGGCTGGAATAGTTTGTGGAAGAAAGCGGCGGTATCGCTCGGAATGTCCTTTCGCCACCTCCACCCTGACTTTGATAGGTGGATTTGTGAATGATGTGGGCTAGGATATGTGATCTGTCGACAGGAACTCAGGGTTACGTGTAGTATAAAGTTACTCGGTAAAGTCTCCCAATAGAAGAGGGAGCGCTATCACACCCGCGATGGTAAACTGACTCTTCTCACGAAACGGATGCACTTAACTTGAAAGGAGAAAGAAGAATGAATAAGCTACTCGTGACGGCAATTCTCTTAGCATTGGCAATTGTCGTTCCTACACCATCAACGGCTGAAGTAGATGTAAACATAGGTATTGGAATTGGTTTGCCGCCCCCCGTCGTATTTGAGGCACCCCCGGATGTGATAGTGCTGCCTGACACTAGCGCTGTGTACGTTGTTCCTGGTATAGAAGTAGACCTATTTTTCTGGAACGG
>JBLMXV010000064.1:0-16847 GCA_050257935.1 Chloroflexota bacterium | reverse complement strand
TAGCCTGTGACACCGGGAACGGACTCCCACCAGATACGACGTCTGCGGATAAACGGCATAGTCTCCTTCCCCTCTCCCAAGGGGGTCGGTCAAGCTACTGTTTTCTTGCCGCCGTGCAATTCACGAGATTGGCTTTCTCATAAGAACCCTCGTCGTCCACAAAAGTCCTGACCGAGTCGTCCCGTATGAACGCAAAGTAATGCTTCAGACCAGTGTATCCTCCCATTTTGTTTTTCGGGTTCAATGAGACCATGAAACAATATCCGAACGTGACGGGAGCAGCGCCGCCTGCGTGGTGCCAGCATCCTCTCGGTTCGGTTATCTGGAGGTCCACGATGGTCTCACTGTAAGGGTCATAACGGTGCTCCTTCAAGTAGGCCGTGATGATCTGCTCGTAGTCTGAAGGATACTTCCCGCAGTCGGGATTGGCAAGTTGTTCGGCCGTCGGCCTGATCGTACTGCATGAGAAAGTCAGCACACACAACCATAGGAGAGCCAACACTGTGTTCTTCACTCCGTCCCTCCCTCGCATCGCGCTGAAAGCGCCTCCTTCATGGGTCACATGGCACCCCCACCTCTCCGGCAGGGAGTGCCAACAGATTATCAATCATCTTTTGCAAAAAATCAACCACCGTGCTGAACCTCTCAAGAAGCACGACAGCTCACGATCTCTTTCTCATAGATCCTGTATCGCTTGTAGAGCCTCCCGCCCAGCATCTCAACTATCCTTATGACCGGAAGGTTGTCCTCCAGTATCCACGAGAACTCCACCCTCTTGTAGCCTCCGCGCTTCAAAGCCTCGAATCCCTCCCTGAACATCAGTGCGTCGACCCCCCTGGTGCGATACTCTTCCTTGATGCCGAGGAGGAGCAGCCGGAGGTCGGTGATCTTCCGGGAGTAGTAGAGGGCCTTAAGGACCGTCACCGGCGTGAGCCTGCCGCCCATGTGGCGCAGCACATTATTAAAGTCAGGCAGCATGCCGAGGAAGCCGACGGGCTCACCCTTCTGCTCGGCGATCATCACAAGGTCAGGCACCACGAGCGACTTCAGGCGACCGGCGTTGTACCTGAGTTCCTCCGCGGTCAAAGGGATGAACCCCCAATTCCTCTTCCACGCGTCGTTGTAAATTTCTCCGAAGGTCATCATGTCGGCTTCAAAGTTTCTTTTCTCGATGGTCCTCACCGTGATGCCTCTCTTTTCGGCCAACGAGGCCACCCTCAGCACCTTTTCGGGCAGTTCGTCGAGAACATGATAGATATAGGCGAAGAGGTCCTTGGCCTTCGTCATGCCGAAATCGTCCATCAGGTCTGCGTAGTAGGCTGGGTTGTAAGGCATGAGAAGCATTGCAGGGCTCCCGAAGCCCTCCGTGAGAAAACCGCACTCCTCGTTCGTCGAGAAGTTCATCGGTCCCCTGATGACCTCCATCCCCCTCTCCTTCAGCACTTCACAGACCGCGCCGAGCAGAGCGCCTGAAACGGCGGGGTCGTTCACGCTTTCGAAGAACCCGAAGAAGCCGGCTCTCTCCCGGTGGTGGGTGACGTGTTGAAGGTTCACTATCGCGGCCACCCTTCCCACAACGGAGCCGCCACTGCGGGCGAGGAAGAGCCTGACTTCGGCGGTCTTGAAGAAGGGGTTCTTCCGGGAAAAATGGACCTTGAGGTCCCTGGTGAGCTGCGGGGTGTAGAACCTGTCGTGGCGGTAGAGCGAAAGCGGGAATGTGATGAACGAATGGAGGCCCCTAGCGGTGGTAACTTCGATGACTTCGACGTCCCTTCCGGCCAGGGAGACGGGGGGGTCTCCGGGCGCGGAGATCATATTAGCCCAAGGGCTTTGCCTACCTTCTCGAAGGCCTGAAGAACACGGTCGAGGTGCTCGTCGGTGTGGGTCGCCATATAACTCGTCCTGATGAGCGCCTTGCCGGGCGGCACCGCAGGCGAAACGGCAACATTCGCGAAGATGCCTTCCTCCTGGAGCATCATCACCACCTTGAAGGCCATCTCATCCTCGCCGACGATGATGGGGATAATCGGGGTCTGGCTCGGCCCGACGGTGAAGCCGAGGGACTTGAAACCGCTGAGCATCCTGGCGGTGTTCTTCCAAAGCCGCTCGATCCGCTCCGGCTCGTTCTCGATGATGTCGAGTGCCGCGCTCACCGCGGCAACGGACGCAGGCGGGGGGCTCGCGCTGAATATAAGGGCCCTGGCGAAATGCTTTATATAGTCTATCACTTCGGCATCGCCGGCAACAAAACCGCCGATGGAGGCGAGAGACTTGCTGTACGTGCCCATGATAAGGTCGACCTCCTGTTCGAGGCCGAAATGCTCTGCCGTCCCCCTGCCGGTCATGCCGAGGACGCCTATCCCGTGCGCGTCATCGACCATGAGCCTCGCACCGTACCTTCGCGCGATCTCAAGAGTCGCAGGCAGATCAATGACGTCGCCCTCCATGCTGAAGACGCCGTCGACCACCACGAGTTTTCCCCTCCCGTTGTTCTCTGAGAGGACACGGTCGAGGTCAGCCATGTCGTTATGCTTGAACCTCTTGACCTCACCGTATGAAAGCTTGCAGCCGTCAACGATGCTCGCGTGGTCCATCTTGTCGATGATGACCATGTCATCCTTGCCGACTATGGCTGAGATCACCCCGAGATTCACCTGGAAACCCGTGGAAAACACGAGCGCCGCCTCCCTCCGCATGAAGCGGGCAAGCTTGCTCTCTAGATCCACATGGATATCGAGCGTGCCGTTGAGAAACCGCGAGCCTGCACAGCCCGTTCCGTACTTCATGACAGCCTGGATGGCGGCTTCCTTGACCTTGGGGTGATTCGTGAGACCCAGGTAATTGTTGGAGCCTACCATGATCATCCTTTTCCCGTTCAAGGTGACCTCGGGGTCCTGGGCACTCTCGATTATCCTGAAGAAGGGATACACGCCCCTCTGGCGGAGTTCACGGGCGGTGGTGAACCGCCTGCACTTGTCGAATATGTCCGACGTCGCTCTCATAACCAATGATGAGTCCTGTACCAATCTGCCGTCCATCTGGCTCCTTCGGTCATCCTCACTTTCGGCGTGAAGGCCAGCAGTGAGTTCGCCTTGCCTGAATCGCATGTCCAATAGTCATACTGTATCTCTCGTACCTTGTCGCTATTGATGATGGCCGCGCCCCCGGCTGCCCGGCTCGCCCGTGCAAGGAGAGGCAGGACCCACTTCGGGATCCTCAGCCTGAGAGGTCTCCTCCCGAGCGCCCCGGCGAGAGCGTCGATCACCTGATCCGTAGAGTAGACCGTCCCGTCGGACACGAAGAATATCTGCCCCTCCCCTTCCGGCTTCAGCACGGAAAGCACCATGGCAGACACGAGGTCGTCTACATATATGAACGAGTAAAAGCTCCTGCCCCAGTAGGGAACAATTCCAGCCTTCACCATCTTGAAAAAGACGAGGAGGTCTCTGTCGCGGGGCCCGTAGACCGCCGGCGGCCTGATGACCGTCACCGGGATCTCGCCCCTGATGGACAACGCGATCTTCTCGCCCTCGTGCTTCGTGCTGCCATAAACCGAGACAGGTCTGGCGTCGATCCCCTCATGGATGGGGACGCCATCAGAGCTCGGACCCGCCGCGGCAAGGCTGCTCAGGTAGAAAAACCTATTGATGTTGCGGTTCCGCTCCAGTACCGCATCCGCAACGTTCCTCGTTCCCGTCACGTTCGCGTCAAAGAACTCTTTGTCCGATTGTGCCTTCGTCACCCCCGCGACATGGAAGACATAATCGAACCCGCCGACAGCCCGAAAGACGGAAGACCTGTCGGCACAATCACCCCTCACCAGTGTCACCTTGAGACCTTCGAGGTAGCTCAGACTTGACGTCTCGCGCACGAGGCAGGTCGTCTCAAAGCCCTCTCGTATCAGACCTTCGACAAGATGGCTCCCTATGAAGCCCGTGGCACCGGTGACGAGGGCCCTCATGAATCCCGATATTCTAGAGAAAAGCCTTTATTTTAATCAAGGAACTGAGGCCCTTCTCACCTTCAGAACGAGGCCCTTGACTCCCTGGACGATGATTCGGTCATCTTTCAGGATCTGGTCGTCCGACCGGGCCGACCAGATCTCCCCGTGAACAAGCACCAGACCGCCTGCACCGTCCACGTCGCTCTTCGCGATACCCTCCAATCCTACGAGACCTTCTGCCCCGGTGACGGGCCTTTTCCTGTGAGCCCGATAGGCGAGCCTCACCGTGAGGGCGAAGAAAAGGGCGGTGACGAGGGCTGTGGGGAGGACAACCATGAGGGACAGCTTGAAGAGAGGGTCGGGAGACTCGAAGAGCATGAGAGAGCCCAGCACGATTGAGGCGATTCCCCCGACGGTGAGCATGCCGTACGAGGTGACCTTCACTTCGAGGATGAAGAGCACTATGCCGAGAATGATGAGCAGGAGACCTGCATAGTTCACCGGAAGGGTCTGGAAGGAATAGAATGCGAGGATGAGACAAATGGCACCGAAGACACCGGGGAACACGACCCCCGGGTTGGTGAGTTCAAAGAAGAGGCCGTAGAATCCGAGCAGAAGAAGCATATAGGCGATCGTGGGATCGCTGATGAAATTGAGTATCTTCTGACGCACGCCCGGTTCGTCCCGCAGAACCCTTGCGTCCCTGGTCCTGAGCGTCTGATCGCCTGCCGCCGTGGTCACCCTCCTGCCGTCAACCTGCGCAAGAAGCGACGGGAGGTCCTTCACCACGAGGTCGATGATGCGCAGTTTGAGTGCCTCGGTCTCGGTGGCGGAGACGCTCTTCCGCACCGCGTCCTCGGCCCATTTGCTGTTCCTCCCCCGCTGCTCTGCGAGGGACTTGATGTACGCGGCTGCGTCGTTCGTCGCCTTCTCGGCCATGACCTTGTCCATCTTCTCCCCGACCGCAACGGGATGCGCGGCTCCGATGTTCGTGCCCGGCGCCATCGCCGCGATGTGCGCAGCCAGGGTGATGAAAACACCTGCAGAGGCGGCCCTCGCCCCGCTGGGAGAGACGTACACGATGACGGGAACGGTGCTCGAAATCATGTCCTTCACAATGCTCCTCATCGAGGTGTCCAGTCCGCCAGGCGTGTCCAGTTCTATTACGAGCGCGGCCGCACCCGTTTCAGCAGCCCTGCGCACCGCCTTCCCAATGTATTCCGCAGCGACGGGATTGATCACCCCGTTCACAGTAATCACGAGGACTGAGGCCTGCAGGGCTGCCTTCGAGTCGGACTCCCGAGGGCTCTCCGCCCCGGCATGAACCGGAAATAATGTGAAAGCGAGACACAGAATGAGCACAAGCGCAAAGGTCACTCTTCCCATCATGAAAAAATTATACCACGAACAGATCACCCGGCCGGCTCCTCTATTGATAAAGGACTATGAGGACGAAACCCGTCAACATGAGGAAGCTACCTCCGAGCCGCTCCCTGATGCCCGGCTCCCTGAAGAGGATATACCCGTACAGGACACCTATCAGAAGACTCACCCTCTTCACAGAGATCATGTAGGCGACGTTTGTGAGACTCATCGCTACCATGTGGGAAAGTGTCATGACACCGTACAAGACGCCGGGTATCACCGATGCCCTGAGTGCGCCGCTTGTGATAGTCCACTTCAGAGGAGGTCCGCTTTTCAGAAGTGCCACAGGCGCGAAGGCTACGGTCAACGCAATGAAATAGGCGGCGGCAAAGAAAAGCGGCGAAGAGTGGACGATCGCCTTTTTCCCCAGTGTTGAGGTAATGGCATAGATCAGAGCAACGCCGATCATCAGCAGAGAACCCCGTTCCCTCCGTATCGCGCGGATCGGCTCGAGAAATCCGTCGCGGGCAAGCCTCACGTTGAGCATGTAGCTTCCCAAAACGATGAGAAGGACCCCTGCACCCCCCGGATACGACACCTCCTCGCCTAGCACAAGGTGAGGGATCACGATCAGGAAGAGAGGCGTCAGGGCGAGGAAGGGAAGAGTAAGGCTGAGCGGGGAGAGGCGCAGGGCTTTAACATACAGGATGAGGGCGAGAATCTCGAGCGGCAGGGCGGAGAGCGCCGAAAGGAAGAATTCCCTGTCGAGATCGGGACGCGGCACCAGCAGGAGCACCGGCACGAGCACCGGGAGCGAGCAAACGAGCCGGAGCCACGCAATGAGGTACTCGTTGTGCGACGTCAACGCCTTCTTGGTGAATGCGTCGCTCGTCGCAAGGGTAAATGCGGAGATGAGAGAGAAAACCACCCACTCGTAACGCACTCTTCATTGTAGGGGCCCCGGCGGCAAATAGACAACTCCTTTAACCCTGACAAAGTGCCAGAGTGCCGTGTCATCGAAGAACTGTCGCGACCTGGGCAGTGTGGTTTGTGAGCCTCCTCGAAGCAAACACAAACGAATGCCAGCAGGGCAGTGGTGCTGAAAAGACTTTACAGGTGACACCTTATTCATCGTAAGACCACCCTTGAAGGGCATTACTGTACCACACCGGCAGCGAATCCGAGGACAGGTCAATCTGAAGTGAAATCTCATCGCATTTGGAAAGGCTTTGAGGCATCCTTCCCCGAAAATGCAGCTGTAAGCTCTGCGTCAGTAGCGCGATCTCTCTGCTCTTGGAGCGACGATGTCCAGCAGGAAGAAGAACCTCACGATGTTGACCCACGTCCCGGGACTGAGGGTGATCGTCCGTCTTTCACTCGTCTCGTCGGCATCTTCTTCGGCCTCCCTGACCACGCCGGCAACACCGCTGAGCAGCGAACCGACGATCAGCATCTGCGCGACAACCGCCACTATCCACACTGCACCGGCAGCTGCAAATACGGCCGGCGATGCCTCCTGCGGATGCACGATGAAGAAGTACAAGCCGTTTGCGAGAGCCACCAGGTCTACAGAGGTGATGACGACCCGGAAGGGTGAGTAAAGTGCTGCTTTGCCTCCCCAACCCCGCCTCGCGAGGTCACCCTCCCATTTCGCCCTGAAATCCTCCCAGAGCGGCATCGTGGGCAGGTTCAGCCGCTGATTCTCTTCGGTGGACCAGCGATGGCGCCTGAAGAACGCTTCGAGATCAGCACAGTACCTGCTCGCCCTGGAGGCCTTCATCTCTTCTGCGAGGAGAAGGTACATAAAGCCACACGCAAAGAACCCCACCAGCAAGAGGACAAAAGTGCACATGAGAACGTTCCCACTGAAGAGATAAAAGGAAAGTGCCGCAACGGCGAGCAGGACGCTCAACCCCGCGCGTGTGGCGGCGTTCTGCCGCGACAGGCAATCCCTCCGTTCGTCACGGACGTGTTCGCACGCCTTTAGAAAGAGGGAATACTCGTGCTCAAAGAGCTTCGCCCTATTGATGTCCCCGAAGGACTCGGCATAGATCTGCTGTAGCCGGTCCTTGAGTTCGGCTATCTTATTCTTCAATGCGCTGGTCTCATCATCGTACATGTCTTCCCGCCTCTCTTCAGTAAAGTGCGAGGGCCGTTGTCCCGCGCCGGGAGGTGCGCTGCCGGTAGACCCCGACTGTCGCGACTCCTGACTCCCGTATTGAATTTAAACCATCGTGACGACTAATGCAAAGTCCAGGACGCAAACTGAGGCCGCCTTTCCATTGTATCTTCACCTCTGGCCTGCCTGACAAGGATCGCAAAGGGGCCGTGAGCTTGCGTTCTTCATCAGAGGGCGTATAATTAGCACATGAGCGTTACGGGAGACATCCTGGGCCCCGAATACATCGTTAAGGTCTACAAACCCGACTCCGCCGTCTGGGCGTATCTCGTCATAGACAACACCGCCCTGGGACCAAGCAAGGGAGGAATCAGAATGACCTCGACGGTCAGTGAGGACGAGGTTGCCCGCCTGGCCAGGGTAATGACTTTCAAGACGGCGATCGCAGGGATACCTTTCGGCGGCGCAAAAGCGGGTATCTGCGCCGACCCCGCGGCCCTGACGGTCCGTGAGAGACGAGCGGTGATCGAGTGGTTCGCAAGAAGGGTCAAGCCCCTGTCGCCACGGCGCTACATAGCGGGACCAGATATAAACACCGGTGAGAGGGAAATGCTGTGGTACGTAACGGCGAATGGCTCCTGGCGGTCGGCGACAGGCAAACCGGTGGATTACTGCATGAAGCTTTACGGTGGGCACCAGAGGTGCGGCATACCCCACGAGTTCGGGAGCACCGGATTTGGCGTGGCCGAAGCCGTTCGCGTTGCGCTGGCTCTTCGCGGTCTGGACGCCAGGGCCGCCACTGCAGCAGTCGATGGCTTCGGCAATGTGGGTACCTTCGTGTGCAAATATCTCGATGCCACGGGAGTCCGAATCGTCGCCGTCTCCGATTCAAAAGGTGCCATCATGAACGAGAGCGGCCTCTCCTACAAGAACCTCATGAAGGTCAAGAAGAAGACTGGCTCCGTCGTACATTATGAAGGCTGCGCTGCGATAGAACGGTCCCTGCTGTTCGAGCTCCCCGTCGATGTGCTCATCCCCGCAGCCATGCCTGACGTCATACATGAGGGGAACGTAGACAGGGTGAGTGCCAAGGTGGTCGTTGAGGGAGCCAACATACCGATGAAGGACAAGATCGAGGAGAGGCTGCACAGGCGCGGCGTGCTCGTGATCCCGGACGTTGTCGCGAACGCGGGAGGCGTCATCTCCTCTTACGCCGAGTATAGGGGATACAACCCCAAGAAGATGCTCACCCTCGTCGAAAGAAAAGTCACCGGCAATGTCCGCCTCATAGTGACGGAATCCGATGTGACGGGAGAAAAGCCAAGGGATGTGGCCGTGAGGATGGCAATCGAACGCATCCGCAAGAAAGGAGTGCCCAATGGCTGAGAGGGCAAGAAACTTCATCGACGGCCGCTGGCAGGAGGCGTCGACGGGGGATGACTTAGAGAGAAGAAACCCTGCTGACGTCTCTCAGGTGGTGGGACACGTCGTGAAGTCCGGGAAGGACGATGTCGACAGGGCCGTGATCGCAGCGAGGAAGGCATACATGAAATGGAGGCTCACCCCCGCTCCGAAGAGAGGCGAGGTGCTCTTCAGAACGGCGGAGACCATCTCCCGGAGAAAGCGGGAACTGGGAGAGCTCGTTACGCGGGAAATGGGAAAGATCATCCCCGAGGGTCTGGGAGACGTTCAGGAAGCGATAGACATCACGTACTACATGGCAGGCGAGGGAAGGAGACTGACAGGAGAGACGGTTCCCTCTGAATTGAGTGACAAGGACTGCAAGTCCATACGGGTCCCGGTAGGCGTATGCGCCCTCATAACGCCGTGGAACTTCCCGGTCGCCATCCCCGCCTGGAAGCTCATGCCGGCTCTCGTCTGCGGCAATACAGTCGTCTTCAAGCCGAGCAGCCACACCGCGCTCTGTGCCACAAGGCTTGTCCAGATCCTGCAGGAGGCCGGTATCCCTGACGGAGTGGTGAACCTCGTGCACGGGCGAGGCGAGGAAGCCGGCGAGTACCTCGCTGCCCACGAGGGCACGGATGCCCTTTCCTTCACCGGATCCTCCGCGGTAGGTGAGCGGCTGGCCGCGACTGGCATTGCGTCACGAAAGAGAGTCTCCTGCGAGATGGGCGGGAAGAACGCGATCATCGTCATGGACGACGCTGACCTGACCCTCGCGGTCGAAGGCGCCTTGTGGGGAGCCTTCGGAACAGCAGGTCAGAGATGCACGTCTGCCAGCCGACTGATCGTGCACAATGCGGTGTACGACGAGTTCCTCAGACTTTTCACCGAAGCCGCGTCGAGGCTCAGACTGGGCAACGGCCTCCTGGCGGACACCGATGTCGGTCCCCTCGTCAATGAAGCGCAGATGCAGCGGGTCCTCGATTATATCGACATCGGCCTCGCAGAGAAGGGGCGCGTCGTCCTGGGAGGAAGACGCTGTATGGCGGGACCATGTGAGAGGGGCTTTTTCATCGAGCCCACCGTCTTCGTCGACGTTATGCCTTGGATGCGAATCGCCAGGGAGGAGATCTTCGGTCCCGTTGCCTGCGTCATGAGAGCAGGCAGCCTCGATGAGGCCCTGGAGATAGCGAACAGCACTACTTACGGCCTCGTTGCGGCAATCTATACCCGGGACGTCAACGCGTCTGCCACCGCCGAGAGGGACCTAGAAACCGGCATCGTGTACGTGAACGCCTCAACGATAGGCGCAGAGGTCCAGCTTCCTTTCGGCGGCGTCAAGAGGAGCGGCATCGGCCACCGGGAGGCCGGAGGAAGGGGAGGTGCGCTCGACATGTTCTCCCGCTGGAAAGTGATCTACCGGGACTACAGCGGAAGGCTTCAAAAGGCCCAGATCGACAGGTAGCAGATGGCATGGGATGATCTGATCGGTCGGGCGAAAGAAGTGCTCACTCCCGCTCTTGTGATTCACACCGGGATCGTTGCAGCGAAGGCCCGGGGTGTGTATGTCGAAGACATAAGCGGGAAACGTTACATGGACTTCACCTCAGGGCTTGCCACGGCGAACATCGGCCATAATCATCCCAGAGTCGTGGAAGCGATCAGGTCGCAGGCCGAACGGCTCATTCATTCGGGGTGCATCTTCTACCATGATCCCCTCGTTGCCGTCTCGGAGTCACTCAGGAAGGTCACGCCGGAAGGTCTCGACATGTTTTTTTTCGGCAACTCGGGCGCGGAGGCGGTTGAAGGCGCGCTGAAGCTCGCCCGTCTCGCTACCGGCAGACAGGGGATCATAGCCTTCACTGGCGGGTTTCACGGCAGGACCTTCGGCGCAGCGACCCTGACCACATCCAGCGTCCGCTACCGCAGGAGCTACCACCCGCTCCTCCCCTCGGTGTTCCATTCGCCCTACCCTTACTGCTACAGATGTTTCTTCGGTCAGAGACCCGACAGCTGCGGAATGGACTGCTACGACTACCTGGAAAGGGTGTTCCGCCATATCATCCAACCCGAGGAGGTCGCCTGCATGATCATCGAGCCGGTCCTCGGCGAAGGGGGATACGTAGTGCCGCCGGCGGGTTTCCTTCGAAAGCTGCGTGATCTCTGTGACCGTTGGGGTATGCTTCTCGTCTTTGACGAAGTGCAATCCGGAATGGGAAGGACCGCCAGGTGGTTCGCTTCGGAGCATTTCGGCGTAGTGCCGGATATCATGACGGTGGCCAAGGGGATAGCCTCGGGCATGCCCCTGAGCGCTATCGTCTCCCGCAGGCAGATCATGGAGAAGTGGCCGCCGGGTTCGCACGGCACTACATTCGGCGGCAACCCCGTGTCATGTGCGGCGGCGATCGCCACCATCGAGGTGATAGAGAATGAAGGATTGCTCGATCACGCAGCCGCAGTCGGCGCCCATGCCCTTGAACTGCTCAGGGCGATGCAGGTGAGGTGCAACTCCATCGGCGATGTGAGGGGCATCGGGGTCATGATTGGAATCGAATTCGCAGGCGAGAGGAAAGAGCCTCTCACAGAGCCCCTGCAAAGGATCATGCGTTTCTGTCTCGAGGAAGGGGTCATTCTCATTGAGGCAGGCGTGGACAAGAACGTCGTGAGGCTTGCGCCTCCCCTGATTGTCACGAGGGAAGAGATCGAAAGAGGCCTCGCCGTGCTCGAGGAAGCGATCAGAAAGGTCGGGGGCGGATGATGAAACGGAGGGTGCTCATCATGGGAGCCGGCGGAAGGGATTTTCACAACTTCAACGTCGTCTATCGCGATGACCCGACATGCGAGGTAGTAGCCTTCACCGCCGCCCAGATCCCCTACCTCGCGGGGCGAGTCTATCCGCCGGATTTGGCGGGCGCCCATTACCCCAGGGGAATACCCATTTACCCAGAGGAAGAACTCGAAAGACTGATCCTCGCAGAGGGGATTCAGCAAACGGTGTTCGCCTACAGCGATGTCTCCTATGAGGAGGTGATGCACCTCTCGGCACGATGCCTTTCACTCGGCAGCGACTTCGTGCTCCTCGGTCCGGAGGGCACCATGCTGCAGAGCGGAGCGCCGGTCATCTCGGTCTGCGCCGTGAGGACCGGATGCGGGAAGTCCCTCATCACCCGCAAGCTCGCCATGCTGTTCAGTGAAGGGGGCTCAGATGTTGCCGTTATCAGACACCCCATGGCCTATTGCCGATTTGTCCCTGTCTCGAAGTTCGCCGTCCTTGAAGACATCGACAGGGAGAGTTGCACGATAGAGGAGCGCGAGGAGTTCGAGCATCTCGTGAGGCGGGGGATCACTGTGTACGCGGGCGTCGACTACGCGAAGGTCGTGGAGGAGGTCGAAGGCAGTGCAGATGTGGTCGTGTGGGATGGCGGGAACAACGATTTCCCCTTCCTCGTGCCTGATTTTGAGATAGTCCTCGTCGATGCCCTGAGGCCGGGCCACGAGACGCGATTCTATCCGGGTGAAGTGAACCTGAGGAGGGCCGACCTCATCATCATCACCAAAGTAAACGAATCAGCACCTGAAAATGTAGAGCAGATCAGGAGCACGGTCAACAGCGAGAACCCCGAGGCGAGGGTCGTTGAGGCGCCGTCGCGTCTGACGGTGAGCGACCCTGCCCTCCTGAGGGGCCGCAGGGTCCTGGTGATCGAAGACGGACCTTCGCTCACCCACGGCGGCTTGGCATCCGGCGCGGGCTCGGTCGCATCGCGTCAGCTCGGTTCGACACTCATTGACCCGAGGCCTTACGCCGTCGGTTCCATGAGAGACACCTTCGCCAAGTACCCCCACGTGGGTCCCGTTCTCCCGGCAATGGGCTATTCGGAACAGCAACTGAAGGATCTGGAAGCAACCGTTGCCGCGGTACCTGCAGAAGTGGCCGTTATCGCAACGCCGGTGGACCTGAGCCGACTCATAACGCTCGACAAGCCTGCCGTGGCAGTCTCCTACGACTTCGACGTGGACCTCTCCGATGTTGCGCGAGGGTTCACTGAATCTCATGTCCGTTGACAGTCCCTTCTCCATAGCCCCCCCGCGGAAACGTCCGCGTTCCGGCGAAAGAGGCCCCATCCAAGGGAGGTGCCGCACCTCCGCACGAAGGACTAATCAAGACCGGTGTACCGGAGTATCAGCCCTGAAGCGAGAAAGATAAGTCCCCAGAATATGAATTCGCTCATCTTCAGGCCCCCACGTACGGCCGGCGCTGCCCATGGGGAAGATGCCAGGTCATGCGCCGAACCGTGTCCTTGCCCTTGTGCGGAAATGAAGGGATGCGCGTCGTCTGAACCCTCTGCCGGGTGTTATCTGACAGGTTCATTGCACACCTCAGGCGGCCACCGTGCGACCTAGGGGTTGGCGCGTGCCGCTCCGTCTATACCGGGCGCATGAGGTGTGGCGGTCTCTGAAGCAGTACCGTTCCATCTTGGCTATACTCGGGATGTGCAGCAAGCGCAAGGCAGTACACAGTCCTACGGATTCGTCGTGGAAATACGGGCAATGTATCATGTATGCGGCAGTTTTCATATGGAGCCTCCTTCGGACTTCGTGTTGCACCTTGCTCAATCAAGAAAGGTGCCAGAAATGATGCTCAGATCAACTCCTCTGATTTATTGAGATAATCTGACCGGGAGCTTAGATTCAGGCAGCCTATAGGCGGCCCGCATGTACGGATTGTCCTACAGACCGGCGTCGTGCCCAAAGGCCGATCTCCCTGGGTAATAATATCTTTTAGTCCACTGCGGAGATCTCATACAGCCGAACGACTCGGGGCAGGATGGAAGCGGAGATCTTCACCTCAGGCAAGAACCGGGACAATTCTTGTCTCCAGGAAGACATCCGTTGCAGCTCTAAGATATAATGACCCTACAAGAACAAGGCGAGGTGCTCCTTCCCGTGGTGAACTCGTGAGGACAGCTTTCCTCTTCCGTGACGAGGCCGCTGGCTTCACTTACGGCCCCGCCCATCCTCTCAAGCCATTGAGGCTGGGACTCACCCATGAGCTCATCAAGGCGTACGAACTCCTGTCCCTGCCCTCCGCGGCCTCGATCGAGTCCGAGAGCGCCTCGGAAGAAGATCTCCTCCTATTTCACGCCAAGGACTACATCGATGTGCTGAAGACGGTGAACGAGGGCAGGGATTCTCCAAAGGCGCGCCATTACGGAATAGGACCGGGCGACAACCCTGCCTTCAGGGGACTCTATGACTGGTCGGTTATCGTCGCGGGCGCGTCCCTGCATGCGGCACGTCTCGTTCACACCGGCGAGGCGGACTGTGCGTTCAACATTATGGGAGGTCTTCACCACGCTCTCCCCGCAAGGGCCTCAGGGTTTTGCTACATCAACGACCCCGTGCTCGCCATCGCCTGGCTGCTCAGGCACGGAAGAAGAGTTGCGTACATTGATATTGACGCCCACCACGGCGACGGGGTTCAGTATGCCTTTTACAACACGAACAGGGTCCTCACCATCTCCATACACGAGAGCGGACACACGCTCTTCCCCGGGACCGGGTTCGAGAACGAAGTCGGCCAAAGCGACGGGTACGGATACTCGGTGAACGTCCCTATGCCGATGTACGCCGACGACGAGATCTTCGTACACGCTTTCGATGCCGTAGTCCCACCGCTCATCGAGCAATTTGAACCTGACGTCGTAGTGACACAACTCGGCATCGACTCCTTTCGCGGCGACCCGCTCGCCCACCTTCAGTATACGACCAACGGGTTCTGCGAGGTAGTGGGGAAGATACGCAGACTCGCCAAGAAATGGGTCGCCCTCGGAGGAGGCGGTTACGACGTAGCTAACGTTGCGAGAGCCTGGACCCTGGCGTGGGGCATCATGAACGATTTCGAGGTCCCTAACGAGATACCGCCGGAGTTCATCAGGGTCTTCGGCCGCCGGGGGTTCGACCGGACTCTCTTGAGAGACGAGGCTTTCAAAGAGCATGGCCATTTGAAGGAGCGCATGTGGCAGGAACTGGCCGTAGTGATCGAGTACCTGCACAAGAACGTGTTCCCGGAAGTGCGAAAGCCACGGCAGTAAGAAAGCCACGCGATGGAGCATCGCCGCCTCACGCGGCATCCCCTCCCTGCCGATTCGCCCGTCGGAAGACGGTACCCCCTACGATCAACACATCTGCGATAATTTCTGTTTTAATTTCGGTTATAATTGTGGCAATACATCTATGAGATGGTCGTCCCGCATGCCAGGAGCGCAAAGGGCATCTGGAGTTGACGGAACTGCAAAAAGCAGGGAGGCCCCCGGAAAGATCTTTAAGGAAAGAGCGAAAAAGCGCGAAAAGTTCATTGATACCGGGAAGTTGACGAAGTACTTGCAAAAGTACGCCATACGCCATGTCCGTATCAGCGGCGGCCGGGAGTACGGCGCTCTCGTCAGCCGCCTGCACATCCCCGGCTGAAGGAGCAGAGACACGCATGGGGGACGAAGAGAAGACCAGGGAGCAGCTTTCGTACGAGATAGCATACCTGCGCCTCCTCAACGCCGAACTTGAGGAAAGGTATCATCAGTCCGAGAGCGTCCTCAAGGTCGTCACCGAGCAATACAGGAGCATCGTCTCCGCCCTCTCTGACTACGTCTTCAGTGTGCACATCATCGACGGCAACCCTGTCAAGACGGTTCACGGCCCGACATGCCGGATAATCACCGGTTACTCCCCTGACGAGTTCGCCGGGAATCCGTATCTCTGGATACAAATGGTGTACGAAGAAGACAAGCCTCTGGTCCTGAAGAGCGTTGCCAATATCCTCTCGGGACTCGAGGCCAAGCCCTTCGAGCACCGGGTTGTCCGCAAAGACGGCGTCGTTCGCTGGGTACGCAACACCCCGGTTTGCCAGTACGACGGGAGGGGAAAGCTCATCACGTACGACGGCCTGATACAGGACATCACCGAGAAAAAGCTCACCGAAGATGCTCTGCGGGCGAGCGAAGAGAAATACAGGATGGTGGCGGATTTCACTTATGATTGGGAATACTGGCGGGGGACAGACGGAAACTACGTGTATGTCTCGCCCTCGTGCGAACGGTTCACCGGGTACAGGCCGGAAGATTTCTTCGCCGACTCTGAGTTGATCCTCAAGCTCACCCACCCCGACGACCGACAGTTAGTCGAGGAGCATTTCCACAGCATCTCCGAAGCCATGCGGGAAGTAAGCCACATCGACTTCCGCATCATCTCAAGGGCAGGGGTGGAACGCTGGATAAGCCACGTCTGCCAATCGGTATATCGCGAGGACGGGACGTGGCTTGGCCGCAGGGGGAGCAACCGTGACATCACGAAGCGTAAGCTCCTGGAGGACAAGCTGCGATCCATGACCCTCTGCGACGAACTTACGGGGCTCTACAACCGACGGGGATTCAACACGCTCGGAGAGCAGCAACTGAAGATCGCGAGCAGGATCGGCAGGAAGGTCTCCCTGTTTTTCACGGACCTCGACGGCATGAAGATGATCAACGACCTTTACGGACATCACGAGGGGGATCTTGCGCTCCGTGACACCGCCCTCGTTCTGAGGCGTGCTTTTCGCGATTCTGACATTGTCGCGCGCATCGGGGGTGACGAATTTGTCCTGCTAGCCCTTGAAACCGACGAGAACACCTCACATGCCCTTATGCGACGGCTCAGTGAGCGCCTCGACGAATTCAACACAAAGACCGACAGACCCTACAGACTCTCAATGAGTGTAGGCGTTTCGCGCTTCGATCCCGACAATCCGCGCAGTCTCGACGAACTCATGGCCGAGGCGGACTCTCTCATGTATACGCACAAACAGGGCAAGCACCTGCCTACCGTCGTTTCCCCTAGGATACATAGTGACAGATCACTGAGGCCGTTCTGAGATTTCTCCCTTGTCTCCGAATCATTGCGTTCTCCCTCCGCCCCAGTTATTCGTGCCCCAGTAGCAAGGCTAGGGCGCAGTACTGATCATCTTCAAAGCCCAAACTCCGC
>JBLMXV010000063.1:0-23428 GCA_050257935.1 Chloroflexota bacterium | reverse complement strand
CTGCCCAGCACCCAGGCGACTTCTCCTCTCCCATGGCTTGCCAGGGCGATGAGGTCCATCTTCTGATCGGCCGCGTACTTGACGATTCCTCGTGCAGGCATTCCTTCCTTGTACACCCAGTTGGTCGATATCCCCTTCTTAGCGAGAGAACCGGCCATGCGCTTAAGATATTTTTCCGCTTCGTCCTTGATGTGCTCCGAAGCCTCCTCGGCCATGGCGGGCGTGGCTTCGCCGACAGATTCGATCATTCCGTACCCACCGATGTTTATGAGGGTGACTTTCGCTTTGTGGAGTTTCGCGAGCTTTTCGACCTGAGACAGAATCTTTTCAGCAAGCTTCGAACCGTCCAAAGGAACCAGGATCTTCTTGAACATACGCTCCTCCTTTCTGCTTTCTGTTGTGGTGAGTCCGAAAAGAACTGCTCCTAGCTTCTCCCAATTGATGAGCGTTCTGCCTGAAGTGAAGCCGACGACGATGCGGGCATCAACGGCGGCTTGCAATCCCCCTCATGGCCTGATCCGTTGTCTTTCCTGGGCTCACCTCCTCCACCGCTTTTTCTCCCGCTACTGAGTCCCCATATAGTTGCTGATTATCCCGCCGTTTTTCAAGACCTTGTGAGATTCTGCATTCAATGATACTGTATGATGTCCTGCAAGGCAAGGGCGGTGGCGGAGGGAGTAGCGCGAGCGAGGGGACTCAAGTATAAGAGTGTCAGTGATCGGTGTCAGCGAAGATCTGTCGGAAGGAGGATAATTACCGTTAGAGTTGCATAGAACGGCAGGGCAGAGCGCCGCAAAGCCTTTATGAATGCGATGAAATATGAATCAGAGTCCGGTTTTTATCGAGTCCGTTACAAGTGCGGTTTGAAAAGTTCCCTTAAAGGGTGGTGTGGAGATGAACATGGGATGCACATAAAGTCTTTTCGGCATCTCCGCCCTGCCCCATGCGGCGTGCTTTATGGAAGCGATTGTTACTTATCCCGTATGTGCTCGAACACGTTGAGGTAATGGTAGCCGGACTGGTTCCATGAGAAGTCGTAGCGCATGCCGTTCATCATCAACTCCCTGAAGTGCTGGGGGTATGAGTACCACATCCCGATCGCGCGGCGCAGGGCCGACTCGATGCCGGGATTGTTGTAGTTAACGAAGACATAACCGTTACGCTCGTGGTAGGGTCTGTTGCTGTAGTCGGCATCAAAGACGGTATCGGCGAGTCCTCCCGTCTCTCTCACGACCGGTACCGTGCCGTATTTCATTGCGATCAGGTGGGTGAGGCCGCATGGTTCAAAGAGGCTTGGTGCAATCATCATGTCGGCACCGGCATAAATGAGATGGGACAGGTCTTCATTGAATCCGAGTTCCAGATGGCAGTCAGGGTTGTCATTCAGCATGCGCTTGATGTTCCAGAAGTCCGCGTTGATCCTGTCGTCGGGACTCGACCCGAGGAGCACGAACTGGCAGCCGTTGCCAAGGGAATAAAAGATCGCGTGCCTGATGAGGTCGACCCCCTTTTGGTGATCGAGGCGTCCTATGTAGGCGATGATCGGCTTGTAATCATGCCTCAGCCAGAACCTGTTGCGGAGAGCCTCCTTGTTCCTGTATTTCTCCTCTATCGAATCGATCCCGTACCTGACGGGGATGTGGGGATCAATCTCTGGGTTCCAGACGTCATAATCGACGCCATTGAGGATCCCGCCGAACTTGTTCCGGTGAACCCATAGCGTACCGCCTAGGCCGTAGGAAAGGTCCGAATTCTGTATCTCCCACGCGTATCGGGGAGACACGGTGTTGACGAAATTGGAGTAAACGATGCCGGCCTTCATCAGGTTGATGGCGTGGGGGTTGAAGTTGTCACGGAGGCGGTCGATGTGGAAGTAGTGCCCCGGATTGCTCAGGCCGACGGCACGCAGTATGTGCTCTCCCGTCACCCCCTGATGCTTGAGGTTGTGAAGGGTGTAGCAGACCCGGGGGTGGGACATCCCGAGGTATTTATATATGTCGAAGAGCAGAACCGGTGCGATGCCTGTCTGCCAGTCATGGCAATGAATGATATCGGGATGTTTGCCTGCCTTCAGCATGAACTCGAGGGAGGCCCTGCAGAAGAAGGCAAAACGCTCCGGATCATCCCTCTGCCCGTAGAACACGCCGCGATTGAAGAAGTTCCTGTCAGAGTGAGGATCGATGAAGAAGCACTTCCTGCCGTGCACAAAGCCGAAATAGACGGTGCAGTGAACCCATGTGTTGTAGAAGGGGACCCATAGATCCTTGTACGCCTCCTGCATTCCGTATATCTGGTCGTAACGCATGCAGTCGTACTTGGGCAATATGACCTCTGCCGAGTTGCCCCGAATCTCGAGTTCATGGCTCAGGCCATAGACCACATCGCCGAGGCCGCCCACTTTGGCGACCGGCGCGCACTCCGGTGAAATCGTGACGATGAACATGTTGTAACCTCTTGGCTGCGTGTCTGGTGAATGAAGGCCGGTGCAGATCGATCTGCGGGCACCGCTGCGCAACGTCTAATTGTAATATCCTATTGCACCAAAACTCAAACAACCACCACGCTCGGTTGCGTAATCCAGATGAAGAGACGAGACATCATACATGAGATCCCATCGCTTCGGAGTGTCTCGGACAGTTCCTTCCCGACACTCATCGCTGACACTGACACTCTGCACTTGAGCCGCCTTCGCCCTGATGTTGCGCAACGCACGCATGATCTGGGCTAGACAGTTCAGGGCAAGGAAAAGGCGGGAAGACCGCAGATCATCGGAGAGACGCTGCCGTCCAGGTGATGTACCTCGATTATCTCATTTCTCTGAGACAAGTCCTTCCAGATCTCTGCCGAGGGCTTTTCGAAGATGGTGAACTCATCGGCCTGGGCAACGTGCCATCCTCCTCTCGCTATCTCCATCTCGAGCTGGCCCGGGGCCCATCCTGCGTACCCTGCATATACTCTGAACGTTTCCTTGTCTTCTCTCGCACTCAGGTTTTCGAGCAAGGCGCTGCTGCCGCTCACGTAGACATCGCCGAACACTTTCAAAGCATCGTCGGGCTGAGTTTTGGAGCGCACGAGCATGAATACCTGGTTTATGCCCACGGGCCCCCCGATGTACAAATGACCAGATATCTTTCCGAGTTCTTCCTTGTCGGAAAAGACGTCTGACAGTTTCATCTCCGTCGGCCTGTTGATGATCAACCCGACTGCCCCCTCCCGGTCATACTTGATCAGAATTATGACGGTTTCCATGAAGCGGGGATCCCGTATCTCTGCCGTGGCGATAAGGAAAGTTCCCGTCGAAGGCTGTACTGTAGGTGTAGATGTTGCTTCGAGGGACGTCGGCAGGCGAGATTGCAGGTATGAGGGATCTGCAGGGGACGACGCGTCAACGCAGAGCGGTGTGAGGACGGCTGTGAGATACAGAATCGTTGCGACGATGGCGGCAAGAGGAAGGCATTTGCTCATCGCAGGTGCGGTAGTCAAGAAGGTTCCCTCCTCGGGCTCCCTGCGGGAGTGTGGCGAGGCCGCGTTCGACATCGCCTGCTCTGAGAGACCCCGAACTTCCTAATTATAACGTAAAAAGGTCCTATTGCGCCGCTCCGCTCCTGCCCCACGAAGCCGTCCTTTTCGCCGTCCCGCCCTGACCCAGATGGCTTCATGGGTTAATCTAACAGTTAAATTTAGGAGCAGGGCGGAGCGCCTCCAATCCTTTCTGAATGCGATGGGATTCAATTCAGAGCATCTTGGCATCTTGTCCGCGAATTGATTGGCGGTGGGGCACAACAGTTCCTCAAAGGATGGTCTTACGATGAATAAGGTATCGTGACAGAAAGGTTTCCGGCATTTCAGCCCTGCCCCATACATCGCCTCTTATGCGACGCGAGGTTGCGTACGCAGGTCAGAGATAAGACGTCGGCAAGGCAGGGTGTCTGGCAGACGGTAATAGAAGGCCCCTGCTACGCGAAGTCGCGATAATCGATCTCAGGGAATATATCGTCCTGCTTTTCGATTGCTACGAGCCACTCTCTGTCGATCCTTCCGCTCTCGATCTGGTGCGCGAGCCTGTGAAGCCGCAGGAGGTGGGTCTTCGTCCTCCTCGTCGCGTATTCCTTCATCGAGCCTGAGTTGATCATGAAGGCCCAGTCGCTTGCCTGGGCGAGGAGCAGTTCCCGTGCTGCCTGCCTTAGTGCCCTGAGCTTGAAACCGCGGGCGCGGGGATGCCTCGACGCGAGCCTCTCCATCACGAGACCGCCGCGATCAAGGTGCCGGTAGATCCACTCGTTGCTCCAGTTGTGCCAGGTCGTGTGATACCCCTTATTCCCCCAGCTCGACGAGGACGGGACTGCGATTTGGTTGACGGGATATTCGGCGAGGTACTCAGAAAGAGTGACAAGCCTGATCTTCTTCTGCTGCCGTGCGACATTCCGTATCACGTGATCGAGCCACTTCGGTCCTTCGAACCACCAGTGGCCGAAGAGTTCCGCGTCATAAGGGGCGACGATGAGGGGAGGCCTGTCCATGGAGGCAGAGACCGCCGTGACATCCTTGATCTTCTCAGCCACGAAATGTTCTGCGTGGAGCCTCGCCTTTTGGTCCGCCCTCTGCGGCGAGTACGGTTCCTTGCGTTGGGTCTTGCCGGTGATCCGGTAATACTTGAACCCCGTGTCGAACCTCGTCCCGCTGTGATGTACGTAAGGACCGATGTAATCAAGACCGAGGTCGAAAGCGACGTCGCGGTAAAACTCACGGTAGTCGTGGTCTCCCGGGTACCCCTCAATCGAGCTCCAGACCTGTCTCGAGGAAGAGGGGTCCCGACCGAAGAAGGCAACTCCCGAGGGGCTGAATATCGGCGCGTACACGCCGTGGCGAGGTCTCGGCCTCGCTCTTGTGACACCGTGCGTTTCGAGTACGCAATAGCGAATGCGCTCCTCGCCGAGCAGTTCGTCGAGGCCCGGATAGAAGCCGCACTCGGGCAACCAGAAGCCGGCAGGTCGTTTCCCGAAAGTGCGCTGATGGTAGCTTGCCCCGACCTTCACCTGGCCCCGAACGGACGACGGGTGCGAGGAGAGAAGAGGAAGATATCCGTGAGTGGCGGCGCTCGCGATGATTTCTATCTTGCCGCTTTCCTGGAGTTTCCTGAACGCATCCGTGAGGTTGCAGCGGTACCTGTCCACGAAGGTCTGCCGCACCTTCTGCAGGAGATTCTTGTACATGACGGACAGCGGTCTGAAGGAGGGTTCGGACTTCGTCCGCCGTATCTCTTTGTGGGCCAACTCTATCAAAGACTCGACACGCTCGACACACCTCGACTGCAGGTAGGGGTCTTCGAACATCGAACTCAGGGTGGGAGTGATAGAGAAAGTGACCCGGAAGTCGATCCCGTCGTCGAGAAGCCTCTCGATCATGAGGATGAGGGGCACGTAGCTCTCGATGATCGCCTCATAGAGCCAGTTCTCCTCGAGCGCGTGATCATACTCGGGATGCCGTACGAACGGGAGGTGCGCGTGGAGGGCAATGACGAGATAACCTGGGGTCATGCCGCCTCGAACAGCAGGATCAGCGGCAGTGAGGTCCGCGAGGAACGGTCAAGGGGAGCATTGCTCCCGGTTATCAGTGGAGATCGCGTTCTCAACCGGATTCGCGGTGCCGTCTTTCCCGTGTTCACGAGGAGACGCCTGCCTCGAATGCCTCCTCCGCCTGCGCAGAGAGGTCGGATGCTTCTTCGCCTTCAGGGGCTTTCAGCGCTTCAGGCGTGAGATGCGAGATCTGCCCTTCCGGATGTCCCCACAAAAAGCTTATCGGACGCTGCCATTTGAGAACAACCGGCGGCAGCCCCTTCCTAGAAGGGGGCATTCCGGGATCTCGTTCTGAAGGGGGTAACGCCCCGGTGACTTCATCTGACGGCTTCGGGCCAGGGATTTCGGACACAGCCTTCCGTTCAGGAGGCGGAGCGGATGGAGGCGGTAGTTCGAAGATCTCGATGGTTTTCTCCTCGCCGATCACGACGAGATGTCTCTCGTCATCACGTTCCAAGGGCGCTTCTGGTGGCACCTCTGCGGTGTTTGAGCGCGCGAGCGCGTAAAATGCTCCGCCCGCTGACCTGAAACCGATCTCGGCGAAATATGTCTTTCCGCCGTGCCAGAGCGGTATGTACCAGTTTCCCGCCCTGAGGTCGATCTCGACGTCGAAATGGTCTCGCGGCTCCCGCGCATCAGCGAGCCCCGGCGCCGTCTCGAAAAGGCGGAGCACAGGCAGGGATGACCTTTTCCCCGAGAGAGATCTCCTTCTGGCGCGCTCCGCCTCACGGGGATTCAGGTCCCAACGGACATTCACGAGATGGGGATCTATGGGGGTCAGCACGACACGGGTCTCTTCGTACATACTTGGCAGGCTGCCGGTCTCCTCCAGAAGCCTGCGTGCGGAGCCCCCCGCGCCGCTCCGGCGAGACTGTGAGCTCTTCCTGGCAACTTCTCCGACGGCACCCTTCCGCGGGATCGGCTTCTCGCGGTCGGCAGGAAACCGCTTCGCGATGCCCCGAGGCTCTCGGGATTTGTCCTTTCCTCTCATGTCACGTTCTCTCCTCGCGGCACGGATGCCTGCCACAGAGAAACTGCGCAGTGTTGCCGGGGCGTGCGATGGCAGAACGACCAGATAGCTTCCTACCTCGGCGGTGCCGGAGATGTGGCGGGGTCACACGCCGGGCGCAGATGGTGCGATGTGTCCGAACCCCTGCGTCCCGTGAAAAAAAGACGCAAGCCTCTCCCACTGATCAGAAAGGTTACAAAAATCCGGCCAAAAACTCAAGATGGGCAGCGTGGCGCTGTAACCTGGTCTTTCACGCACTGCCCAAGCCGGACTTGCCCGAATCAGTCTTCGGGCACCTTATCCCTGGTTGTGATGAGCACGATTCCCTGCCCGGGCCTGAGTTCGTAGTGAAACGGCGTGGCAACGTGGTCGAGCACATACTCGGGTGAAACGTCCACGAGGGGTGCCCGCGCTTGGAGCAGGTTGTAGATGTTATCGCAGTGGAAGTGCTGCCTGTTTTGTATGTCCTTGTTGAGAATCAGGAGCGCTTCTTCGCTCGTTGAGACCGAGGCCTTCCACATCAAGAGTACTTGGGGATTGTTGCAGTGCAGGAACTCAGTGGGCGACTCCTCCTGAAAGACCGCATGGGCCGTCTTGAGTTGGTTCGCCTTCCTGATGAACGAGGTGAGATCGATGCCCGTCTCTTCCCAGTCGCTCGGTCTTGTGTTCACTACATGGAGTCTCTTTCGGAAACAGAACTCATATCCTATGGGCATCATGACGCCGGCGGAAAAAAGGGCCGAAAAGAGGTATCGCTGCTTCACCCCCTCGATATTACCATTCAATTCCTCGCACAGCCGGACGGTGTCGTGGCTCTCCGGGAAAGCGATGGAGGGAGAGACTTCCCGTGTCAGGTGATACTGCTCTATCAGCCAGTGGCTGTAGAAGTCCCACCATTTGGCACTGTTGAAGATGTAGTCGAAGCCGGCCCGGGCTGTTCTCGCCGTGAGATCAGGCGTGCATCCGAGCGTTTCGGCGAAGAAAATGACATCAGGATGTCGCCTCTTGGTGTCGTTGATGAGGCGCTCCCACAGACGCCGGGGTACCTGGTAGGCGGCATCGCATCTGAAGCCTTTGAACCCCAGCCTGACTAGATATTCCACGACGTCGGAAAAGAAGCGGAACAGCCCCTCCCCGTCCTTCGAGTTCCGGTGGTCGAACTTCGCAAGGTCATACCAGACCACCTTCTTGCCATTCTCATCTGCCGAGGGATGTGCGACGCGGCCCTGACCCTCCCATACGAACCAGGCGGGATGCTCTCTCAGGAGAGGAGAATCGGCGGCGCAGTGGTTGATCACAAGGTCAACCATGACTCTGAGGCCGAGGCCCTCTGCCACGGTCAGGGTCTCTCTCACCTGCTCCTCGGGGCTCTTCCCGCTCTTTTCATCCACGAAAGAGGGATTAATGCTCATATAGTCTGCTAAGGAATAAAGGCTGCCCGAGGCGCCGAGCCGCTGGATGGGGTTCACAAAGATCCAGTTGAAGCCCATGTCCGCCGCCCTTGAGAGATGGTTCTCCCAGTCTGTGACCTTGCCGGCAAGAAGAGGGAAGAGGTTGTAGACGAGCATCTTTTCAGGCTTCTTCATGATGCGCTCCTTTTTCTGGTCAGGGGAGTGGGTCGCATACTCCCCAGTATCTCCTGCAAAACAGTGTAGTTCTTTATGAGGACCGAAAGCCAGTGGTTCATCCTCTCAGCGTTCTTCCGGTCAACCCAGTGGTCGAAGAGATGCGACCAAGGGCCGAGCGCTTCCCGCACCTCGGAAGGGTGGATCTCTAGTGAAAAGGAGAGTGATTCCGGCGGGAGCGTCAACGATGCCTCTACGATGCGTGAGAGCCCGGAGGGCCCGTACATCGGGCGCAGTGACCGGCTTCCGTAATGTGAAAGGGAAAGGGGAATGTCTTCGAGAAAACTGAGGTGGTCCGAGACCCCGAAGGGGCTCGAGGTCGAGAGAGGGTGGGCGTCGTGAAGGTGAAAATGCGTCGGCTTGCCGAGGCTGCAAAGCCCGCTGATGATCGACGCCGACGCCTGTACTGCTGAGCGCAGGGATGTCTCGATGTCTCCCAGAAGGCCGTGAAGGCCTGCGTCATCCGGCCTGATGCTGCAGACATCATCACCGGGATGCATCTCCGCATAGTGACGCCTGGCGAGCCGAAGACCGAGATGGCCGATGTCGATGCAGCAGCTCACACGGCTGAGGCTTTCCGCTGCTCTGAAGAGCGAGAGGAATGTCTCGGGATCCAGGCCGACCGCATATTCGATAAAGAGAAGGGGGCTGTTGGGTATGTGCATCAGCCGCGACTGGAGTTGGCCGAGTATCTCGACATACTCGTCCAACCGGGTGGCGATACTCGCTTCGTCGTGGACTACAATGCCGTAGACCTTCTCCCCGAACCTCCTCGCACATTCAATGACAGCGTTTCTCGAATCCCTGTCGAAGAGGCTGATGCTGCGGCTCAGGTGAGCCATTGAGGACATGTCGGGAAAAGGACTGAATCCTATGAGCCAGGCGAGTTCTTCCTGAGTGTTAGCATAGAACTCAGCCCCGAGGCGGGCTTCGCGGAACCGCGCACGGGCAAGGTGAAGGAGCGCATCGTCGCCGTCGATCCTTTTCTGGAAGAGCGCGAAAACACGGGGTCGGGCACGCATGCAGTCTGCGTCACCCATTCCCATCGATTCCCTGCTGAGGCCTCGACTGGACAAGGAAAATCCTTTCCCCCGCGATGAACCCCTCCACATCCTGTGGAGATCCGAAGGCGCGCTCCACATATGCGCCTATTCTTCCGAGACGTGCAGCGATTTCAACGAGCATGGTGGGCTCTGCGGACAGAGGTACCGTCCGGTAGTCCAGCGTTGCGTAGACGACGCCGTCTCGTGGATCCGGCCGCGCCGCCTTGCTGAGGCTCGCGAACCGAAGGATTTCTGCCCTTCCCGTTTTCTTGTCTGAAATGAGCCGATAGGGCGAACCCGGTGCGTGCGCTGAGGCGATTGCTTCGCCCATGCCCGCGGCAAGTTCGACGTACACCTCGTCGGTTCTGTGGTCCACGGGATTAGCGGTGTGCAGGACGAAGGCGTAATCAGGTAAGCCCATTTCTTGTATAAGCACTGCCATCCTCGCGAGGGAGTGATGAAATGAGGCAGCGCGTCTTCCCGCGACGGCTCGCGCCGACCAGAGAGAGGCCCACACCCGTGTAATCGCCGCCCCCGCTTCCTGAGGAGTGACATTCGCCACTGAGTCGTACAGTCCTGCACCTGCAAAGTGCTTCAGATCCTCGGAGTTCGCGCTTGAGCGGACCATGAGCCGCGAGGTCGCGCCGAATCTCTCTCTTATGCCGGCAATAATTCCGGCACTGACCGGAATCCCTTGTACTAAGTCGCGAAGGCGCTTCAACACAGCATCGTCTCTGTGCGGCCTTGCTCCGTTCAGTGTGCCGACGATGGACCGGTACTCGTCAAGGATCCCCGGTGTGCTGCTCAGGGCTCGCTCCATAGCCGCGAAGGGCACCACCGCTGCGGGCAGGGTGGCAAAACACGAATCTTTCCGGTGTGAAAGCTCATGCAGCTTGCGGACCGATACCGCTTTGGCTCCGGCATTCGCAGCTGTGGCGGCGTCAAGGGGGATCAGGGATGTCCCGTCCTCGTTGCTGGCTTCAGGTGGAAGGACCGCGCCTGTGAGGGCATCGACCTGACGGAGGGCATGCCAGGAAGCGACAGACATGAGGGGCTCCATGCGCATGCTGTCTTCCAGAAGAGCCAGAGACACGGGCTGTCCTACATGACGACTGAAATCTGCGAGCTGTTCTGCGTCCTGAGAAATCCCGAACACAATACCCCGCTGGCGGGCCCTGATCGCCAGGTGCGAGAGGTGTGGCGTCGCGTGTCTCCCTATGATCGCCACGACATTGTCGGGGACCTCCTCGTCCCCGTCTATGTTCCTGAGTATTGCGATTACAGGATGATCGCTGCCTTGAACTGTCCCCGTTATGTCGTCAGCAATGACAAGCCTGCCCTCTGCCGTGCCTGTGACGATTGCCTCGACCGGGGGAAGTCCCGATTCTTTGCGGAGCCGCTCCGCGGTGAGGTCCGAGAGACGGGAGAGCTGAAAAACAATGTGACTCCGGATTTCCGATTCAGGGTAATGTCTCAGTACGGTTGTTGCAATTCCGAGCGCTTCTCCCAATCTGGTCACCCTGTCGGGGAACAGCGAAAGGATCTCGCTGCAGTATTCACCGGCAAGCCGCTGGCACCGCTCAACGGTGGCAAGGAGCCTCAGAAGGTCCGTACGTCTGCTTGGCATGAAGTCTTGGCTCCATGCGTGCAGCTCCGAGTGAACAGCATGTCCCTCATCTGGACTGATGCCGGCGAGGAGAAGGTTTTCGATCGCCAGCGAGAGGCAGGGGAGGGCTTCGGCCCAGAAATCTTCGGATTCAACCGTATCAAGGCGGTTGTTGATCTGACTGAGCAGGACGAAGGCGTGGTCCTCGAGACGGATGTCGGTGAGCATCGCCTGCTGCGCCTCCGGACCCGCAGCGCGGCTGGCGCTCTTTCTCAGTTCTCGCCTGATCAGTGTCAGGAGACGTAGCGACTCGATGAGCTGTTCCGGAGCCGCCTTGCCCCGCTTGAGGGAGAGAAAGGCTTCCGTGGCGGCCCTGAGATCTCCCCGCGCTTTCTTCGCCAGCGCTTCAAGTTGTTCTTCGAGAGACCTGGCGCCGAAGAACTCTCTCAGCTCGTCGTGGAATCTGCTGAACTCCTGCACGAATTCCGGTGGATACGGCGAGCCCGGTGACGTCAGCCGATCCAGGAGGGCAGCGGAAGTGGCGAGGTCCTCAGGTCCGGCGGAACGGTGGAGCTTGTTCTGAAGGGTGCGTTTGATCTCGTCCTTGAGAGCCCGCGGGATATCGTTCCTGTGCGCGATGTCCCGTATCCGGGTGAGGGGTTCGTGATTGGTGAACGCGCTGTCGAAAGAAGGCAGCCACGGGTAGATCTTTCTGATGATCAAAGCGTTGTCAGGTGTTTCGAGCTGCGACAGCTGCGTGAAGAGCGCCTCTGCAGTCCGCGCATGGTGTGAGGGCCTATAGTGCCCGCCCTCCTCCTCGCAAGTCAGTACGCCCGTCCCGATGAGGCGCAGGTAGATGGCCAGATACGCGAAGTCATCCCTGGTCGGCGACTCAGCGCGTGACAGGAACTCGTCTATCCAGGCGAGTTTCCTCCGCCAGCTGCGGCGCTCCCTGTCCGCATGTGCGATCTCCTCGGCCATGTCGCGGGAGCCGCTCCCCGAGGACCCTGACTCGCATGCCACGGGGAGGCGGACCATCGCAACCAACCTGTCTCGCGCCTCATCGAGGAGGCTCTCGGGCTGAGGCCACTGTTCGAGGATCATCGATCCGGAGAACGAGCGCCTTCTCAATCGTTCCACGAGGCCCCTGATTCCTGAGTCGTCCTTTCGGGATGGCCCGGTGAAGAGCGGAAGATGGCTGTCCGAGTCTCCGTAGTTTTCGTGGAGGTGAATGTGGATGATCGGGACGTGGGGGCCAAGCATGTCTATGAATTTCAGGTAGTCGTTTCGCGTCTGCTCACAGAGGTTTGCATGGCCGAGATCGAGGCACATGCCGACATTCGCACCGGCCTTACCCAGACGCCGGAATAGTTCATTGAAGTCCCTAGGACCGGTCAGAGGGGTGTTCTCGACGGAAAGCCGCATTCCGCGCCGCGCAAGTTCGGCCGCAAGGGGCGAGACGGCGTCTGCATATCCCTGAATGCCGGCATCGAGGAAGAGGTGGATATTAACCAGTCCGGCCCCGATGTCCTGCGCAAGGTCCACGGCCTTCTTGAATGTCTCCCGCGATTCCGGCACGAGGGGGTCTGCGTGCCACTGTGCGTGCACGGAGAGAGCGATATCGCGTGAAACGGCGCTGTCCCTGATCCAGGTCCTCATCTCGCCGGTGATATCGTACTCGGTCCACCCCTGGCCGGTGTCTCTCTTGTCAGGGAACCACTCGAACGCGTCGAACCCGTGGGACAGGGCATATTCGAACGGTACCGTCACCGGCGATGCCGAGTAACAGGTCTGATTGCCGATCCTTATTCTGCATTCACTCATCGACACCTACCTGGGGACGGGACTGCACAACGTAGTAGGCGCCGGCCGAGTATGCGCCTTCGATGTCCTGCGGAGCGCCCATGACATCCTCGAGTACGGTGCCGATTTCCCCGATCTTCACCATGAGTTCCCTCCGGAAATGCTCGTCAGTGGTCAGTCTGTCCTTCGTGTAGTCCAGGTACTCCGACCGCGGTGCCGGCAGCATATGGCTCTCGTACAAGCCGGCTCCTGCAAAACCTGCGAGGTCCTCGCCGTTTGAATCGGATCGAAAGATGAGGCCGCCTCCGAACAGACCGGCGCTCTTGCTCGGGAAGGAAAAGAGTCGGGGGTCGGCCGTTCCTTTCCGGCAGGCGAAGCCGAGTGCTCTTCCCGGGTGGTTGGCCGCGAGCGTTTCCCCGAGACCTGGCACGACCTCGGCATAGACCTCGTCCTTTGCCCGGTTAAGAGGGTTCACCGTGTGGATGACAAACGCGTACTCGGCAGGAACGACCTCCTGGACGAGGACCGCCATGTGAAGGTACCCGTGGTCAATGCCGTTGGCCTTCCTGCTCAGAGAGGCTCTTTCGGTCCACTTTGAACTCCAGACGCGGGTGATGCAGCGCCACATCTCCGCCGCGTCCCCGAGGGGCTGAAACCCTGCGCTCTCCATCACGGCGACGAGCGACTTCAGCAGCTCCGGCGGCACCTCAAGGCCGTGAATAGCTGAGCGGAGATCCCCCAGTGTCGCGAGGTGGTCTTCAGAATCGAGCCGCCCGATGAGATCTTTATATCGCCGCGCCGCTGTTATGTTGGTCTTGTAAGCGAGGGTCTTTTCAAATACTCCAAAGGGAATCGCCACGGACAAAGGAAGGCGGATCCAAGGAGGCAGTTTCCCGTTGAGTTCCTTCAGGTGCAGCGCTTTTCCCCCGACGAGACGCTCATCGAACTCCGACATCGCAATCGTGAACTCCTTGAATACGGGCCGTGGCGAGGCCTTTGCCTTGGAAAACATCGTTTCCTTCACCGAAACAGGTTCTTCATGAGCTTCTTCAAAGTGCACGCTGCCGTTCGGGAGGACGGTCAACGCGAGCGTATGGTCACGCAGAGACTTGAGATCTTCGATCACCGAAACGTCGTGACAGGTCGCGAATAGGATGCGGCCGTTCCTCGCCCTGATCGACAGGTGCGAGAGAATATCCACCGTCGCAGGGGTGATGACCGCGGCGACACCCCGGGGGATCTCTTCGTCTCCCGCGACATGTTCGGCGATGACCGTCACCGCCTGCCTGTAGTGCTCCCCCTGCACCGATCCCAGGGAAGGAACGACGGTTACCTTTCCGACCGCACTGCCTCCGGAGATCACCTGCCAGTCTCCCATCCCGGTCCTTTGCCTGAGGAGAGGGCCGAGTTTCTGAAGAAGCATCGAGAGGACGAAGGTGGTGCTGCCGCGCACTACTTCTTCGCCGAAGAGGGATACCGACCACCCGGCCGCGCGGAATGCTCTTCCGAGGAATTCTGCCTTGGGCTGCATCAAGCTGTGAAGGGCGTCCGTGGTAGAAGCCACTGCCCTGCGCAGGCGATCGAAGGCAGCCGTTGCCCGAAGTGCCCAGGTGGCATCACTGTCCGGACCCTCTCGCAACTGCCGCCACTCTTTGAGGCTTAATGAAAGTTCTTCGTTGTCGCCCGACAGAGTAACGTTCTCGATGCAGAGTGCGATGAGCCCGATCAGCTGATCCATGCTGCCGGCCGAACTGAGGCTTCGTTCTGCGACTGTACGCAAGAGTTGCTCCAGGGAGAGGTCCAGGAACAGGATGTCACGCGCGGTGTCTTCACGGAACATGCCGGCGAGACGACGCCGGATTTCGGTGATCCTCTCCGTCAGAGTCGGAAGCGGGATCTGCGGGTCGTCCCTGTGGTGCCAGATGAAGTCCGCGATCCCGCGCGTTTCATGGTCGAGGATATTCCTCGCGCGGCTGAGTGCCGTACCGAAGTCCGTGCCCGCATGTACCTCCCGCAGTATGCCGAGAAAGCGTTCAAGGTCCCAAATGAGTCCGTCCTTCAGGTGAGGCACGAAGTCAGGATGGGACCTTATCGGGCGCTCGTAGTTCTCGAGGCGTTCTCTCGTCACTCCTCCCTCTTCGAGCTTGCTGTAAAACCTGCCGAGGTCCCCGTTGCTCCTGTAAAACTCGATAAACGCCTCACAGATGACGATGTCGTCGGCGGTAGCGTTGTTGTGAAGCTTCTGATGCCACTCCTCCATGAAGTGGCCGGATACCTCTTTGATGTGATGGCGGTGCATGATGTGCAGCACTTCATCACGAACCCTCTGGGCGTCGCCTCCGGGGCCGAGGGTCGACATGATCAGCCTGGTCAGTCGCCGCTCGCCCTTCCTCCGGAGGTACCGGTCGGCCACTTTTCTTGTCAGACGGTCGAGTGCGTGGCCGAGTTCTCGCGGCTTCGTGTTGTAGTTCCTCTGCCAGTCGAGTTGCCGGATGAAGGAGAATCGCAGCCACGCGAAGATAAGGGCGAGCCCGTCGAGGTCCTCGCTTCTGATCCTGTCCAGCAGGTCAAAGCAGAGATTGAAGCGATGCATCAGGGTCCAGGAGTGACGTCCTGTCTCCCCCTCGATGATCTCCTCGGCAACGGACACCAACGACGCGTCGCCGAGTGTGCTGTCGTGCGCCGCCTGCCTCTCAGGTGCCAGGATTTCGATCTGGTAGTTCCGGCCCTTATTGTTATCCCACCGCCTCTCATCTGGGAAGAAGAGGACGAAGTTGAGCAGCGGGAGGTCGACGGAGCCGTCGATTGTGATTCTCACCTCATTGCGGCCGTCTACGTCGAGGAACGGGCTTTGCACAGCTCCTTTTCCGTATTCGATCGTGCCCTGGGGCCAGATCGACGGCGGGGGAACCTCCCATTGCGGGCTCACATAGTTACGAAGCCCCCAGTGAAGGATGCAGTGCCTCGGTTCGGCCATCCCGATGGATACCTCCACGGCGCCATCGAGAAGGGATTTCCCTACGTACAGCACCGTTCCGCTCTGCGTCGAGATCTTCTCGTGATCGTCCATAATGCTCTGGATATTATATCCGTCATCAGCCCACCTTTGAAAGAAAGGCCATGCGCAGCCGCATGCACAGGGGGCGGGAGGGTCAATGCAGACAATGACGTCGCCCAGTGGAATACGCGGCCCGAATAGCGTATAATGTAGGTAAGTCGACGTGATGGGAGGAAACCATGAAGAGAGCCATTGTGATGCTGACGGCAATTTCCATTCTCGCGAGTTCGGTTCCCGTCTTCGCCGCTGAAGACGACTCTTACAACGTGATCGGGGATGTCTTCATCGCCAGGCCGCTGGGCTTGGCGGCAACCGTGATCGGTACCGCCATCTATATAGTTTCGTTGCCTCTCGCGCTCACGAGCGGCAGTCAACGCCAGACCGCTGACACCCTCATCCGCAAGCCTTTTGCGTTCACGTTCAAGAGGCCGCTCGGTGATTTCAGGGAGGAATTCGGTTTCAGGTACGATCAGGCCCTGGTAGAGCCGGATATGCAAGAACCGCAACAAGGTGGTCCGGCCGGCGGGCCGAACCCAGAGCAGGGTAACCAGCAGCCTTCGCAGTAACCTCGCAGCCGGGGCCGCAGCTTTTCCATGAGCGACCTGCCGCCCCGGCCCTCGTTCCCGTAACCGCGGGTAACTCCTCTGTGCGCTTCCGCGTGCCTCTTTCCTGACGCCTGGAGCAATTTCTGCCTAAACAAAAGCAAGATTCTCGTAAAAAAGAGCAACGCAATGTGCTATTGTGTACCAGAGAAGAAGGCGCAGGTGTCAGGCGATGCAGAGCGGCCCCTTCAGATCAATACGAGAACAGCGGAGGATGAACGACCATGCCGTTGATTCGGAAGAAGCGCATATGGTGGGATCCTGTGCCTGGCGTCACCAGTTATGTGGTGTATGCGGGCCCGGAAGAACGAGTCTTTGAAGCGGGGAAGTTTATGTGGGAATCCACTCCAGGGGTGCATTTCAAGGTGGTTACGGACAAGAACGAGCTCATCATCCCCGACGACTGGCCCGAGTTCCCCGAGGACCAGGGAAATTACTTTGTCGGTGTCGCATCGAGAGACGAGGTGGGCAATGAAAGCGACCCTTTCGTCTGCTCTGGGCTCTTCAAATTCAGCCCTCCGCCTCGGCCGGCGAAAGGCGGGATAGAGAGCCTGTAGTGGAGCGGTCCCTGTCTGCAGACCTGACGCAGCGTACGAGAAGCGTTCTGGACTCGCTCAGGAACCTCGCCCGCTTCTCGCGGGGAAAATTCCTCGAGAAGGAATTCGGGGACTTCTTCTTCAAGGCTGTCATGGCCGACATCGAGAAGGTCGACATCCTGCTCAGCGCGTTCCTGAACTATACCAGGTTCTCCGCACCCGTGGTGAAGACGGGCACGGTCAATACCCTTGTCGAGGAAGTGATAAGGAAGCATCTCGTGAAACTGGATGAGAGGAAGATCCAGATCTCCAGGAAACTGGAGAGTGATCTGCCGGAGGCGGTCGCCCGCGACGAGCAGATGATCTTCATACTCGACACGGTGCTTCAGTATGCCCTCGCACTGGCACCCCCAGGCAGCAGCATGGAGTTCACCACCAGGACCCTTCCGGCGGCCACGGGGGTTCTGGAGCAAAGGCAATGGCGGGATGAAGGCGGAAGAAACATCGAGGTTGCGCTGACATTCAGCACGAGCCGGGCCGCAGAGCAGCCTCCGCGGGATTACTCCCTCCTCTCAGGGAAAGACGACATCCTCGACCTCCTGCTCCGGGTGGTCGATTCGATCGCTGAGATGAGCCTTGGCAAGATGGAGTTTGCCCGCGACGAGACGGCAAACACGAAGACAGTCTCGGTGAAGTTCCCGGCAGAGAGAAGACGCCTCGTCTATTATGAACCCTTGGGCGGGTGAACCGCTGCCTGTTCCGGGTCGCCCTTTGCCAAGGGAAGACGAGACTCACACCCTCAGGTAATTCACACCCTGAGTAAGGCCTTCTATGCGGAAGAGCGGATCTTCCCCTGTCAGCTCACGTATTTGTTTTGAAGACAGACGGTTGTAAAACACCGGGGTTACCAGCGAGTTGTCATGCGTGTTGCCGAGAAGGCGGCTCCGCGATTCAGGATCGCTCATGATGATGCCGGCGATGCGAAGTGATCTGTACAGTCTCAGGTAAGTGTTGATGTTGACACTGTCGGGTTGCAGCCTCCCGAACAGATCGAGGCACCATTTCAGGAGTTCGTCATCTTCCTGTGGAAAGCCGGTGAGGAAGTCGACGGCGATCTTAATTCCTGCTGATTTTGCGAGGAAGACCAGCTTTTCAACGTCTGCCCAGTATTCGGGGCATTTCCGGAAGGAATCCACCGTGAGCGTGATGAGGTATGCTCCCGTCTCCCTCATGAGGGAGAGCAGTTTCCTGTTGAAGTTCGCCGGCTTCATGTAGGCTGCCCATCTGATCCGGACGCCTGAGGCCCTGAGGGCGGCGCAGAACTCGAGGGAGAAGTCGAGATCCTCGTTGAACTCCGAGTCGCACAGGTGAAAGTGAGTGAAGCCCGCATCAGCGAGGCGCCTGATCTCGCCCACGACATCAGCAATGTTCTTGAAGATGACGGGGGTGTCGGCCTCGAGGCAATACACGCAGGAGGAACTGCATCCCTTATGGGTCTCGAACCCTGCAATCCCTCCTTCGTCAAAATAGCGGCCGTAGTCCATTGGGCTGAATCTCCGGTAAGACCTCCCCTCCGGATCGAACATGCCCCTGAACACGCGCGTCGTGCTCAGACCCCTGTGAATGGCCGAGAGGCAGGCAGGGGCATTACCCTCGGCAGGTCCGACTATGGCGAAATCAGCGCCGAGATAGTCGAGGATCCCCTGGGGATTCGATTTTATCCCGGCGCCTCCGACCACCACCTTCAGGGCATGCTCGGTACGTATATGCGCAACCAGCTCGCGGATATCGTCGAGGAAGAACTCGTTCGAGTGGTACAGCACGCTGTCCACATTCCTCACCGTGATACCGACAAGCTCGGGTCTGACTGTGGCGATGGCGTCGTCCACTGCTGATCTGGGCTCCCCGATGAAGCAGAGATCGAGGACCTCCGCTGCGTCGCCGGCGTTCCTGAGCGACTCGGCGATGTACTCCAGGCCTATGGGGGGCACCGGCGGTGTGCGGAAACGGTTCGGATTAATCAGGAGAACCTTCATAAGAGTAATGATAACCCAGACAAAGCGGCCACGTCATGGGATGCTGCGTCTGTCAGCCGCTGCTGTTGGCTGGCGCGGAGCAGCATCAGGGCGGGGGGACAAAGAGGCCAGGCCTCCTCTATAATAAAAAACTTCCCATGGACCCAATAAAACTGAGACTACGGATATTTTCTGTGCTCCTTGCCGTGCTCCTTGTGATAGGTACGATCGGCTTCGCGCAGGTGGAGGGCCTCTCGTCGCTCGACGCCGTGTACTTCACCATCGTCACGCTCGGAACGGTGGGATACGGCGACATCCACCCGAAGACCCCGGAGGGCAAGGTCCTCGCTATCTTCGTGATAACCCTCGGGGTGGGCACCTTCGTGGCGTTCTTTGCGAGCATCGCCGATCTCCTCCTGAGCCGGCGGGAGAAAAGACTCCGTGCCGAAAAGGTGAACATGGTGATAGAGATTTTTTATGGCGAGGTCGGGACCGACCTTCTGTCTCGCTTCACCGCCGTTGACGGCGGGCTCCGTGATATGGCGGGCACCCTTCTCGTCGGTACCGGGTGGTCCGAGACGGACTTCCAGAAGGCTGCACGGCAGCTCTCCTCCTTCAGGTACGAAGTTGACATCCACAGGATGGATCTGGAATCACTCAGGGGATTCCTGAGGGACAATACCACCCTTTTTCTGCGTATACTCGAAAATCCTCATCTTCTCGAACACGAGAGGTTTGCCGATGTGGTGAGGGCGGTGCTGCACCTCAAGGAGGAGCTGATTCACAGGGAAAGCTTCGCACATCTGCCTGAGACCGATCTGGACCACCTGGCTGGAGATGTCAGGCGGGCATATCGGCTGCTCACGGCGCAGTGGCTCGAATACATGGGTTACCTGAAGCGGAACTACCCCTACCTCTTCTCTCTCGCCGTCCGGCTCAATCCTTTTGACGTGCACCGCTCGCCTATAGTCGGAGCCGTGAGGGAGTCGTTACGGGGAGCGCATGTGAAGACGAATTGAAGAAAAGGGGGATCCTGTTCAGAAGATGCGGAGCTTTATCGCGCCTCGCCAAACGCCTCGTGAATTTCGTCCCCTATTTCTTGCAGGCGATCTGGAACAGAGGAGCGTATGACTTGTTCTCCGGCTCGACGTGTGACCATTGCCAGATTGTCTTGGGCATCTCCCCGCTGGTTTCTGTGAAGGTGTACAGCGTCTTTTCCTGATCGTCATAAAACTGAATTTCAAGAACGCGGTACATGCTATCGGCACAGTTGAACTCGACCAGGCCTTTGAGGCCGCTGGAGTCGAACCAGCCCTTTGCACTCGGGTCTTTGAGCCGTGTCTTGTACCACACCCGTGCCGTCTGTTCCGAGGGGCGGGAGAGGCTCTGCGTGTCATACGAAAACGTGGATACCCCGTCCTCCGAGTACTGCTTCCACCGGCCGGCCCCCGAATCCTGGCACGAGAGGACCACTGAGCACATTAGTGTGAGCATCAGCACGCACAGAAGCTTCATGCGAGGGTCTCTCTCATTCGCGTGAGTATCGAAGGACAAACTTCTTCCAACGAGCACATAAATGGCACTGTCGCATAGAACGTCGGGGCAGAGCGCCTCAAAGCCTTTATGAACGCGATGAAATATGATTCAGAGTCCGGTCTTCTCGAGTCCATCACAAGTGTGGTTTGAAAAGTTCCCTTATACGGTGGTCTGGAGATGAACAAAGTATCGCTCATAAAGTCTTTTCGGCATCTCAGCCCTGCCCTATGCGGCGTGCTTTACGCAACGCCAAGGTAAGGATACTCTACAGTCTCACGGGTCGTCTGTCAATGGACGGCTCCGGGCATCTCTGCCTTGCCGATGGAATAGCCTCCCTTGCGACGTTGGGGTATACTTGGACATGCACGTCACCGGCGTAGGTCAATGCTCGCTCGACCTTCTTGCCGTTGTCGACCGTTACCCGCGCGTCGACAGCAAGAAGGAGGTTCTCGGATGGCATGAGCAGGGGGGAGGCCCGGTCGCCACTGCGCTCGTTACCCTCTCTCGTCTCGGAGTGGCGAGCAGGTTTTACGGTGTCGTGGGGGACGACGAGGCTGGCGTGAAGATACGCAAAGGTCTCGCGGAAGAGGGAGTTGATGCATCTGGAATCAAGGTGGTCAACGGAGCTGCTTCACAGATCGCCTTCATCGTGATAGAGAAGAAGACCGCCAGGAGGACGATCTTCTGGAGACGGCCCACCGGCGGAGAGCTCACGGCAGAAGATCTCCCTGACACCTTCCCCGACGAAACCGATTTTGTGCTCATCGACGGACTTATGGCTGATGTGTCATTAGATGCAACTCGGAAGGCGAGAGAGCGCGGGATACCTGTTATGGTGGATGCGGGACGGATGCGGCCGCGGATGCCCGAGATCGCAAAGTTGAGCGACTACGTTGTGGCCTCGGTAGATTTCGCCCGTGACCTCGGATGGCGTCTCACCAGGGATACCCTTCTCCGTGAGAGGGAGAGACTGGGCGTGAAGGCGCTTACAGTTACACTGGGTTCGAGGGGTAGTCTCACGGCAGCAGGGGAAGACTTTTACGACGTGCAAGCACACGCCGTTGACGCTGTCGACACGACGGGCGCAGGAGACGTATTCCACGGCGGCTATATTTATGGTCTTTTGCGAGGATGGGGACTTTCGGAGACAGTGAACTTCGCCTCTGCTGTGGCGGCGATGAAGTGCAGGGCAGTCGGCGGCAGGACGGCGATCCCGCGGCTTCACGAGGTGCGGGAATTTATGGCGGAACGAGGACACTCGATCGCGGATGTGTGACCGTTGCATTGGGCGATGGTGAGTTGACGGACTCGCGGGGGGCGTGAAAAGCGAGGCGGGATTGTGCATGCACCAGTTCCCTGGTCGATTTCAGGGGCTTCATTCTTATTAATCTTCGCTGAGGTGGGCATGTGCTGGAGACATTTCAGGGAGCCGGTGGCCCATCCATAGGACTGCGGACTCCTAGGACGGTCTTCTTGGCGACGTGATTATAGATCATCGTCGTCTGCACGCTCGAATGGCCCAGCAGCTCTTGAACCGTCCTGATATCGCAGCCGCTTTCAAGGAGGTGTGTTGCGAAGCTGTGGCGGAGCGTGTGGATCGTAGCCCGTTTTGCAATGACGGCACTTTGCACCGCCTGCCGGAATGCTTTCTCAAGAACGGTCGGGAAGAGATGATGACGCCGGATTATCTTCGTGACTGGATCGATTGAGAGCTTCCGTGAGGGGAATACCCAGAACCATGCCCATTCCTTCCCGGCGTTGGGATACTTTCTCTCCAGTGCATTAGGGAGCCAGACGCCTTCCATGTTGTTTCCTCGATCCTCTTCGTAAAGCTCTCTTGCCTTTTGCAGATGGCGCTGCAGATCGTCCTTCAGACTCTCGGGCAGAAGGCTCTGGCGGTCTTTGTCTCCCTTGCCGGATCGGATCGTCAAGCATCCCCTCTCGAAGTCCACGTCTTTTACCCGGAGTTGCAGGCACTCCTGGAGTCGGAGCCCTCCTCCATAGATAAGCCCCGCCATGAGACGAGTCGTCCCTTCCATCTTATCGAAGATACGCAGTACCTCCTGCCGCGTGAGGACGACCGGCAGCCGGCGTGGGATAAGAGATCGCACAGCACTGTCCAGGCCTACAATCTCGGTGGTGAGCACATGGCGGAAAAGGAAGAGGAGAGCATTGAAGGCAACCCGCTGCGTCGCAGACGAGACGTTACCGTCCACGGCAAGGTGACTTAGGAACTGTTCCAGATCTTTCTGGGTCACCGTCTGGGGCTCCTTGAATCCTGTGTATGCGCCGAACCGCCTGAGCCAGTGCAGATAGCTCTGCTCGGTCCGGTACGACCGATGGCGAAGGCGGAGAGCCCTAACTGCCTCGTCCTCCACGGACTGCCATAATGGCTGCCCCTCGGCCTGGTCCTTTTCCGCAGGTAAAGACGCCTGCAGACTCTTGAAATACCGGTAGAGTCGCACGGCCTCCTTTGCTTGCTGCACCTGCCATTCTTCGTGATCCCTCGCCAGGTCCTGGAGATACACCGCAATAGAGTCCTTCCCGTCGCCGTCAATGTTCCGGCGAAAGCAGAACTCGTGAAAGCGACTTACCCACCGAAGATAGTAAGGTAGGCGCTTGTCGGGGACATGTTGCTTTCGTGAGAGGAACTCCTGGAAGTCCTTGAATAACAGATTCTCATTTTTATACAGTGGCTGCATAACATCGTTATCGGCAATATAACACAGCCTCTTTAGTCTCAAAAGCCGGCTTTTCGCCGCTATTAGTGCTTGACTCCCCCCCTGTTATCGGCTATGATGTGAAAAAAGGCAGTCACTGCATAAAATATAATGTTGGCGCTCGTGGCGCAGGTCGTCGCGCTTCGCGCAGACGACAGAGCGCCAGAGATAAAGATAGTACTATAAGATAAGTAAGCGTAAGCAAAACCAAGAAAGATAAGACCGATCCGTCGGCACCAAACAGAGGCACGTTATGACAGAAAGCGCCACGAGCGTCAACGCGACGGATAGCAAATGAA
>JBLMXV010000062.1:0-5562 GCA_050257935.1 Chloroflexota bacterium | reverse complement strand
ACGCCCTCAAGTCGAAAGGGTACAACCCCCGTGACAGGTATGAGTCTGACGAGTCACTGAAGAGAGTGATCGACCAGATCGCCTCGGGATTCTTTTCAAAAGGCGATCACGGTCTCTTCAGGCCGCTTGTGGATTCACTGTTGAACAAGGATGAGTACATGCTCCTTGCCGACTACCGGTCTTATGTAGACTGTCAGGACGTGGCTGGCAGGACTTACGGCGATCAGGAACGATGGACGACCATGTCGATCCTGAATGTCGCGAGGATGGGCAAATTCTCTTCGGACCGCTCGATCCGTGAGTACGCGGAGAATATCTGGCACGCGCAGCCGGTCAAGCTGAGGAAGCCGTAGCACAAAGGAACGGAGGAGACGATGGAGCCGAAATCCCGTTCACGAGGTAGCGACGCATTGCAGGGAAAGAGCTATCCCCCCGGGGCCAGCGTCCGTCCGGGCGGTGTCAACTTCAGTGTCTACTCGAGGGGCAGTACACTCGTTGAGCTCCTGCTGTTCGACAACGTTGACGACGTGAAGCCCTCCCGGGTGATCCCACTCGATCCCAAGGTTCACAGGACTTACCACTACTGGCATGTCTATGTGCCCGGCCTCCGTGCCGGACAGATCTACGCATACCGTGCCCACGGTCCCTTCGACCCGCAAAAGGGGATGCGCTTTGATAATCAGAAGGTTCTTCTCGATCCGTACGGCAAGGCTGTGGTGGTCCCGGCCAGATATAGCCGGCTTGCCGCGAGCCAGCCCGGCGACAACGCGGCAGCAGCGATGAAGAGCGTGGTCGTCGACCCGGCACCCTACGATTGGGAAGGCGATGTGCCGCTCAACCGGCCTTATGCGAGTACGGTTATCTACGAGATGCATGTGCGCGGGTTTACACGTCATCCCAATTCAGGTGTGGCCGAAGAGAAGAGGGGAACCTACGCCGGTCTCATAGAGAAGATCCCCTACCTGCAGGATCTCGGTGTCACGGCGGTGGAACTGTTGCCCGTCTTTCAGTTCGACGAACAGGACTGTCCACAGGGACTCGTCAACTACTGGGGATACAGCCCGGTCTCGTTCTTCGCTCCCCATGTCGCCTATAGTTCGCGGAAGGACCCGCTCGGCCCAGTGGATGAGTTCAGGGACATGGTGAAGGCACTCCATCGCGCGGGCATCGAGGTCATTCTCGACGTCGTGTTCAACCACACCGCTGAGGGCAACCACGCTGGGCCGACTTTCTGTTACCGCGGCCTTGATAATGTCGCGTACTACACGCTGGAGAAGGATAGGTCCTTGTATGCGAATTACACGGGTTGCGGGAACACCCTTGATGCGAGCAATTCCATCGTGCGAAGGCTGATTGTCGACAGCCTGAGGTATTGGGTCGAGGAGATGCATATCGATGGATTCCGCTTCGATCTGGCCTCGATACTCGCGCGCGATGAGCACGGCAATCCCCTTGCCAACCCGCCGGTATTGTGGGATATCGAGACTGACCCCTCACTGGCAGGGACGAAGCTTATCGCTGAAGCATGGGATGCAGCGGGCCTGTACCAGGTCGGGAGTTTTATAGGAGACAGCTGGAAGGAATGGAACGGCCTGTTCAGGGACGACGTGAGGGGCTTTCTGAAGGGAGACGCCGGCAAGGTGTCGAAGATCGCTTCACGTCTCCTGGCGAGCCCGGACATTTACGGATATGAGGAGCAGCCGGCGGAGCAAAGCGTCAACTTCGTCACCTGCCACGACGGGCTCACCCTGAATGACCTCGTTTCTTACGACCGTAAGCACAACGAAGCAAACAGGGAAGACAACCGCGACGGGACCAACGACAACGTAAGCTGGAATTGCGGCTTCGAGGGTCCCACGAACGATCCAGCGATTGAACACCTTCGAGTGCGCCAGATCAAGAACTTTTTCGCGATGACGATGATCGCCCTCGGCACTCCTATGCTTATGATGGGTGACGAGGTGAGGAGATCACAGCACGGAAACAACAACGCTTACTGCCAGGACAACGAGATCAGTTGGTTCGATTGGTCGCTCATCGAACGGCACGGCGATATTCACCGTTTCGTAAAGCGATTGATCGCTCTAAGGTTGAAGCGCGATCTTTCTCACCTCGAGGAACCGCTGTCGCTCAATCAGCTGCTCAGGCAGTCAAAGTTCTGGTGGCACGGGGTGAAGCTCAATCAGCCGGACTGGGGTGACCAGTCGCGCAGCCTTGCCGTCACGGCTGAGAGTTTCCGGGGAAGGTACCTGTCTCACATCATGCTGAACGCCTTCTGGGAGCCTCTTGAGTTCCAGATTCCCCCGGTGACCGAAACCTCACAGGGCGGCTGGAGGTTAATGATCGACACGTACAAGGAGGCACCGGAAGATATTCATGATCCCGCGGGCGCACCGGCGGTGAACTCGCCGACATACGTGGTGCAGCCCCGGTCGATAGTGTACCTTCTTGCACGGGCAGGATGACGAGCGACGGACGGTATACGGGAAGTATTGAACCTATCTTAAAAAATGGCTGTTGCCTGAAAAAGTCGTCATGCCCGTGGAAACGGGCATCCAGAATAGCCTGGAAATGCTGGATTCCCGCCAAAGGCACGCGGGAATAACAGGCGCGATAACGTGCGGAATATTATGAGACCTGAATAGCACGCTCTCAGAATGGAGTGGTTGTCCACATAAGCATGGAAAGAAAGGAGCCAGACTATGAGCGTACATCCCCTCGCAGGTAAGCCTGCACCGAGATCAGTGTTGGTGAACGTGCCCCGCCTCATCGCTGAGTATTTCGTACAGGTCCCGGATGTGAGCAAGGGGGATGAGCGAGTCTCCTTCGGGACGTCCGGGCACCGGGGTTCGTCATTCAGGAGAAGCTTCAACGAGGCCCATATTCTCGCGACGAGCCAGGCGATCTGTGACTATCGGAAGGCAAACGAGACGAAAGGCCCGCTGTTTCTGGGGATGGACACCCACGCGCTTTCGGAACCTGCGCAGATCACGGCCCTTGAAGTTCTCTGCGCGAATGACATAGACGTGATGGTGGCGCGTGACTCGGGATATACGCCCACGCCGGTCATCTCCCATGCGATCCTGGTTCACAATCGGCGTAGAACATCGGGGCTCGCCGACGGCATCGTTATCACGCCATCACACAACCCGCCTGAAGACGGCGGATTCAAGTACAACCCCCCCCACGGCGGCCCTGCTGAGACGCAGGCAACGAAGTGGATCGAGCAGAGGGCGAACGATCTTCTCGCCGACGGCAACCGCGGGGTGAAGAGGATTTCATACGACAGCGCAGTCTCCGGCGGCAGGGTTCATGACCATGATTACATCGGTCCCTATGTATCAGACCTGCAGAGCGTGCTTGACATGGATGCGATCAGGTCTGCGGGATTGAAGATCGGCGTCGACCCGATGGGTGGAGCATCTGTGGGGTTCTGGGAGCCTGTCGCCGCTCACTACTCACTTCAGATCGATGTCGTCAATCCCGTGGTCGACCCCACGTTCGGCTTCATGACCCTCGACAGGGACGGCAAGATCAGGATGGACTGCTCGTCGCCGTATGCAATGGCGGGCCTCATCGGTCTGAAGGACAAGTACGACATCGCCTTCGGGAACGACGCCGACTCTGACCGCCACGGCATCGTCACCCGCAGCATGGGCCTCATGAACCCTAACCATTATCTGTCCGTCGCAATCTGGTATCTCTTCCAGAATCGCCCGGGGTGGGGCAAGGACGCCGCCGTTGGCAAGACGCTCGTGAGCAGCTCCATGATCGACAGGGTGGCGAAGCACATCGGCAGAAGGCTCGTAGAGGTGCCGGTGGGGTTCAAGTGGTTTGTGGACGGCCTCGTCAACGGGTCATACGGCTTCGGTGGGGAGGAGAGTGCAGGCGCCTCGTTCCTGAGGAAAGACGGGACGGTGTGGACAACCGACAAGGACGGCATCATCATGGATCTCCTTGCGGCCGAGATCACCGCGAGGACAGGCAGAGACCCCGGTGAGCATTATAAGGCCCTCATTGCGCAGTTCGGCGAGCCTTATTACGAGAGGGTCGATTCCGCTGCCACGGGCCCGCAGAAAGAGGTGCTCGCCAAACTCTCGCCGGAGCAGATCACCGCGGCGAATCTTGCAGGCGATCCCATAGTCGCGAAGCTCACGAAGGCTCCCGGCAACGATGCCCCCATCGGCGGACTCAAGATCGTGACCGACAACGGGTGGTTCGCGGCGCGTCCGTCAGGCACAGAAGATGTTTACAAGATCTACACCGAGAGCTTCAAGGGGAAAGTTCACCTCGCGCAGATCCAGGAAGAGGCGAAGGCGATAGTGAGCGAGGCCTTCAAGTCTGAGGGAGTGTAGGGGAGGGAGTCTGCACATCCGGTGACGGACTGAGGAAGATTCCCGCGGGGACGATCATTTCACGAGTGAGATACGATCACGGAACTTCGCCACCCACGGCGTCGTAGTCTTCTCGGCGGTGACGAGGGATATATCTCTCGCAATACACAATGCCAAGTAGACGGAATCGTATGCCGTGGCATTATACTCCAGGGCTACATCGAGCACTTTGCCCTCGTCCGGTTCAGCCTTCTCCAGCGGCGCATCGATATGCAGGTCATATATCTCCCGTGCCAGTGACGCCGCAAGCTCACGACGATGAACAAGAGTTCGAAGGACATTCGCGAACTCCCAGTAATGGAGAGAGGGCACAACGAGCGTGATGCTCCCTCGCAGCAGGCGCTCCTGCCAGGTGCGGGCTGAAACCGAAAACGACTCGTCGAGATACCACGCCACCGCAACGCTCGTGTCGAGCACATAGACATTCATCGCGAATCACGATCCTCGCGGAGGATGTCGCGTGTGTCGCTGCGGAGCCGGACGGCAGCGGTCTTTGCGCGCAGACTCTGCAGGCGATCTTTGTAGGTCAGCCGTCTCCGCTCCTCGGCCTTCATGGCGATAAAGGCAGCCAGCGCCTCTTCGACAACAGCACGTTTGCTCGTCGCCTTTGAGTACCTTCTCGCTTCGCGCAATAGGTCGTCGTTCAACTCGATATTCGTCCTCATACACCTAATAATACACATAGTGTATCGTAGTGTCAAGAATGTTCGGCCGGTAGCTGCTCTGCAACGTGATCAGGCACATTCTTTAGTGAAAGTTGCCGGGCATGTTCACGCCTTCCTTCTCTCTTCCTGTCACGGCTTCACGTATGCGTATCCCTCACGTTGCCTACGGACGAGTTCGCTGATGCCCGCAGGCACCACCTCGACGAAGGCCGGTACCGAGGATTCGCTGATACAGACAGTACCCTCGGCGCAGAGCTTCTTGAGGGAGTTTCTGCAGGCCCTGAACTTCACCCCTTTTTCGGCAAGCATCTCCATCGTATCCATCTTGTCCGAGAATGCATAGGAAGCCACTGCCGAGCCGTTCGCCAGGATCACGATGTCTGCGTCGGCATCGCCGACATCTTTTAGTAAGTTCGTGGCATTTCCCAGGGCCATGGTCCAGCGGTCATTGTCGCTGACGTGAAGAATCACTCTCAACTTCTCCATGATGTTCCTCCATCATT
>JBLMXV010000061.1:0-24276 GCA_050257935.1 Chloroflexota bacterium | reverse complement strand
CGCAGAACAGCTCGCAGATTTCAGTCGTCATGTAGGACAGCCCGTGTCTCTGGCTCTTCTGGAAGACAGCATGCGCATCCCTGAGGGTGCAACCGGGAGGGCCCCCATTCGGCTACAGTTCTTTGTACCCGGACTGCAGTCACTGACGTATGGTCAGTACGGCCGTGAGGAGACCACCCGTTCTCGTAACCAAGGAGGAGGCCATGTCGGAACTCAGCGACAAATGGGACCGCCGGTACGGTGATCGCCCCAAGAACGCGGCGGCCGCATCACGCGTCCTCACCGAAAACGCCCATCTCTTACCCCCGAAAGGCACCGCCCTGGATCTCGCGTGCGGTCTCGGGGCGAACGCCACGTTCATGGCTGAGATCGGACTTGAGGTCCACGCATGGGACATATCGTCCGTTGCGATTGAGACTCTGAGAACACACGCAGAGGCGAGTGGCATGCCGGTACATGCAGCAGTCCGCGATGTGACGAGGCAGCCGCCAGAGCAGGAGGGCTTCGATGTGGTCGTCGTTGTGCACTTTCTCGACCGGGGCCTGACCGAGCACCTCATCGCGGCCCTCAGACCGGGAGGTGTCCTTTTCTACCAGACTTTCACACACACGAAGGTGAATGATGTAGGCCCCAGAAACGAGGAGTACCTTCTCTCGGACAATGAACTTCTGCAGATGTTCGGCTCTCTCCGGATTCTTGTCTATCGGGAGGAAGGGAGAACGGGTGACACTACCCGCGGCTTCCGCAATGAGGCTATGCTCGTTGCATGTAAGTCGTGACGTGGCAAATTACAACAGGCATGCAGGATCTCCTTGATTGCCGTCCTGTCACAGCACCGCGGTGCGAACTCCTCACAGACCTTCGAACCGGGGAGTTCTTTTCTCCAGGAAGGCTGCCATGCCCTCTCTCGCATCGCCCCCGCTGAAGCACTCGGAGAAGGCTGCTGTCTCATTATCCATGGCACGCCTGGATTCAGAGTCGCCGGTCATCAATCTCTTCGCCGCTCTCACCGCCGCGGCGCTTTTTTCGGATATTATTCGTGCAATGTCCTCGGCCACCTGTATCGCCTTGCCCACGGGGACGACCCTGTTTACCAGCCCGATGGACTCGGCCTCCTCAGCTCCGATCACGCTGCCGGTGAGAATCAGCTCTTTCGCCTTCCCGATGCCAACCGCTCTCGCAAGGCGAAGTGTCCCCCCGAAACCAGGTATGATGCCCAGGTTGATCTCGAGCTGTCCGAACTTCGCTCCTTCACCTGCGATTCTCAGATCACAGGCAAGTGCGAGTTCGCATCCGCCGCCGAAGGCATAGCCTTCGATCGCTCCGATCACCGCCTTACCCATGGCCTCTATGCGGTTACACACCTCCTGTCCAAGCATCGAGAACGCCCTAGCCTGTGCCGGGCTCATATCCCTCATCTCTCCGACGTCGGCGCCGGCGCTGAAATTACCTGCACCGGTAATGATGGCGGCACGGACCCTGTCGTCTCTTTCCATATTTTCCAAAGCCCGGCCGAGCCGCGTGAGCATTTCCGTACTGAGGACGTTCATGCCCCTTCGGCTGTCGAGGGTGATAACGCAGATGCGCCCCTTCCGCGTCAGCTTCACAGGATCGTCACTACTCATGGAACCCTCCTCAGCCCGGAGGCTGCTTATCGCTCAACGATCATGGCCACGGTGTTGCCGCCGCCGATGCAGAGGGTGGCGAGACCCCTCTTGAGGTCGCGTTGTTTCAGTGCGTGCACAAGAGTCACGAGGATCCTGGCACCGCTGCACCCGATCGGATGGCCGAGGGCGACAGCACCGCCGTTGACATTGAACTTTTCGGGGGGCACCGCCAGTTCCCGTGACACGACGATGGAAGCCGGCGCATACGCCTCGTTATGCTCGACAAGGTCGATGTCTCCGATCGTCATCCGTACCTGCGCCAACATCCGCCTCACGGCATGGATCGGCGCCTCCATCGCGTCCTCCGGTCTCGTTCCGCCGTCCGCGGAGGCGACGATCCTGGCAAGGGGCTTGATCGCGAGTTCCTCCGCCCGGCGCGCAGACATCACGACGACCGCCGCAGCGCCGTCGCTCAATTGAGAACTGTTGCCGGCGGTGAGGATGCCGTCTTTCCTGAAGACGGGGGCGAGTCTCGTCAGTTTCTCCAGCGAGGTATCTTCACGAACGCACTCGTCGGACTCAAGCGATGTCCCATCGACCGTTACGGGAATGATCTCCTCCGAGAACCTCCCCTCCTTCGCTGCCGCAGCTGCCTTCCGGTGGCTCCGGAGTGCGAACTCGTCCGCCTCGGCCCTCGTGACACCGAATTTTTCCGCTACCCGTTCGCCCGTCATGCCCATGTGGTAATCACCGTACACGTCCCACAGCCCGTCACTGAGCATCGCATCGGCAACTCGGACCTCTCCGAACTTCACGCCCCACCGAAGGCCCCTCAAGAGGTGGGGAGCGCAGCTCATGCTCTCCATGCCTCCTGCGACAACGACCTGGCAATCACCGGCCCTTATCATCTGGGCTGCTACCATGACCGACTTGAGTCCCGAGCCGCATACCTCGTTAAGGGTGAAGCAGGTCACACTATAGGGGATGCCGGCCTCAACGGCAGACTGTCTTGCAGGGTTCTGGCCGAGACCGGCGGAGATGACGTTGCCCATGACGACCTGTTCAACGTGATCTGGACGCACAGCAGCCCTCCTGAGGGCCTGCTTGATCACGACTGAACCGAGGCGCTGAGCGGAGACATCCCTGAGGGCGCGGCCGAACTTGCCGACCGGCGTTCTCACCGCGCTCGCTATGACAACTCCGTCCTGCATGCCACGAGGGAGGTGCGCGTCAGTGAGAGCCCGGCACCGCCGGGCATTCCCCGCGCAGCGTTATCGGGTCTCCTCCCAATATTTCAGAGGCATGTCCTTTGCGAGCATGAGCGCCCCATCGGACCCGGCGAACAGGGGATCCTGGACACGGGTCACCCTGCAATTGCCGTATTCCTTCAACGCGCTTTGCAGGTACTCCGGCAGGCCGCGGATCAGACTCCCGCCTCCGGCAAGTACGATGTTGCTCTTCACTTTTGTCTGGAACTCGGGATCGAACCGGGCGATCATCTCCGCCGTCATATCGACCAGTGCAGGGAAGATGCTCTCGCACGCGCGCCGCACTTCCACCTTTATGTCATGGACCACCGGCTTGCCGTTCACGGGGATGTCAACGATGATATCCTCGTCGATCGCCCCAACAAAGCTGAACCTCTCCTTGAACTGCCGAACCATGTTCTTGGTGAACTGGGAGTTCGGGTACTTTTCGCTCAGGTAACTGTAAAGCTGGTCGTCAATGTAGTCGCCTGCATTGAGGATGGTCTTCTGGTCCTCTTCGGACGGTATCGTTCCGTGCATGATGCAGAAATCGGTCGTCCCCGCACCGATGTCGATGACCAGAGCGTTGTTCAGCAGGTTCATGCCGTAGGCCACGGCGAATGGCTGTGAAACGACCATGAGGGAGTCGACATACTGCGAAACCGCCTTTCTTATCGCCAGTTTGTTGACCTTGAGGGCGTCGGCAGGCACGCCGACGACCGCGTAGACTCTCTGTCCCGGTTTTGGGTCAGCAAGGCTGACCAGGTACTTGATGATCTCCTGGACTGCCTCTTCACTTCTTTCGATGCCTTCCTTGATTACGCCGCGCTCGAGCGGCCTGTGGAGGTCGAGGGAAAGGCGGTGCTTCTGTGCCTCCTCGCCGAAGAGCACGGCCTTGCCCACAACCCGCTCGGCAATAAAATCCTTCGGCCACCCGACAAGGCTCTCTATCCAGTCCCGAGTGCCGTTGCCGGTGGAAATCGAACTCCTGGACGTGCCGAGGTCGATTCCTGCAAAGAGAATATCATCTTGCGCTTGCTGTCCTTGCTGTGTCATAGATCACGTCTCCCCTGTTATGTAGATAGTCGAGAATGCCTGCCTCCAGGTACGCGGCTATGCCATCCCTGTGGGCATGGGTGCTCAATTCCATCTCCTCCTGTTTGTTGCTGAGACACGACACCTCTGCGAGCACCGCCGGGACGTCGACTCCGAGAAGCACGACGAAAGGTGCTCTCTTTACGCCGAAATCCTGGATCGCGCCGTTCTGTTTCCTGCTGTTCAGGAAGAGGTTCCTCTGGATTGCCATTGCAAAATCCCGCGATTCCTGGAACTTGACCGTCTCACCGAGCTTCTCGATTATTTCCTTGAAGTCGCTGAGCCCATACTCAGAGCCGGCGTTCTCCTGTCTGGTGAGTTCCAGAGCCTTCTTGTCAGCAGTGGGACCGAAATAATAGGTCTCGATGATGTTTCCGGGATTATAGGGAAGGTAGTTGAGATGGATCGAGATGAAAAGGTCGGCCTTAGACGAGACCGCGAGATCGACTCTCTTGCTGAGCGGCACTGTCTGATCGTCGTCCCGTGTGAGAATGACGTTGAAGAAACCGTAACGCAGAAGACGCTTCCTCAGCCTCTGGGCTATGTCGAGCGTGAGGTCCTTCTCCCGAGTCCCCAATGTTCCGACGGTCCCGGAATCAGACCCGCCGTGCCCCGGGTCTATCATGATGGATTTCACGCCGAGACCGAATACGCGGCCTATCGGCACCCCTGTGTTCATGAAGGCCGTGTAATCCGAAAGATCCGTAGGCCTTTGCGGACTCTCGGCCGGAAGCTTTGCGTGAGACCTGCCGACCAGCACACTCGCGGTTATCGACCTCGCAGGACTTAAGAGGTCGACGAGGTAGTTGCCGTTTACCAGCACGGTGGCGAGGAAGACGAGGCAGGTGAGCAGAATCCTCTTGAGACGGAAGAAGCGGTCCCTCTTGCGGCGGTACCGTCCCCTTCCCATGATCCTGAGGTTGTCACGATACACTCCCCGCAGAATCTCGTGTCTGACCTTAAGCTCGCTCTTCTTGAACAGGGCAGGCACCATGGCGACAGAGAGACTTTACCATGTGATGACAGAAAATTTAAAGGATGGCCTTTCGGATAGACGCGGCCGCAGCACTCACGACCTCGGGTGGGTGAGGTCGCAGTAGGGAGGCTTCCTGGTGTGCTGACAGTTGCAGAGCGCGATCCGTTCGCGCTCGGTGATCACGAACTGCAGCGGCTCCGCGCCGGTCCCCCTGTGCGACCCGTCGCAGAAGGGTTGCGTGCCGGTCATCCCGCAGCTGCACCAGTAGTAAGTCCCCGGATCGAGCGTCATGATGGCAGGCATGAGTCTCTTCATGAGACGCCTCCCTCCTGGCCCAGGGTGAGTCGTGTTCTTCCACAGTGCACGTGCATCGTCACCGCATCAACTACTGCGAGTCGCTCTTCACGATCTCGAGGACCGTCAGATGGAAGTCGAGATCCTTCCCGGCAAGGGGATGGTTTGCGTCCATGGTGAAAGAATCGTCTGACTTCCCGAGCACCGTCACCTCCACGCGCTCACCGTCGGCTCGAAACATTTCGACGCGTTGACCCACGGGCGGATCAAACCCCTGAGGCGCCCTGCTCCGATGGAAAACGAATACACGGGACTCGTCGCGAAGACCATATCCCTTCTCCGCCGGGACATGAACGGTCTTCCTCTCGCCCGTAGCCATGCCGATGAGGGCGCTCTCGAAGACCTCCAGCGTCTCGCCCTTGCCGATCGTGACCGTCCGTGGTCCGCTCCGCTCAGATGAGTCGAATACGCCTTCCTCGGTCAAAAGCTCATAGGCAATGGTCACCTTGTCGCCTCTTTCAGCATTCATCATCAAGCTCTCCTTCTGTATGTCATGTCCGCCCTCTCTTCCTCAGTTCAGTCACCGTTTCGCCCGCGATTCCCCAGTTGTCCGTGTCGATCTCGTCGATGATGACGACGGTGGTCTGCGGGTTCTTGCCGAGGACGCGCACGAGGAGGTCGGTCACGCCCCTCACCAACTCGGCCTTCTTCTCCGGAGTTACTCCCTCTCTCGTGATCTTGATGTTGACATATGGCATGCGCCCTCACATTCCCTGTCAGTACATTGTGCCGCCAATCATGTTCTTTTTGCCAGTACTGTTTTGCGCCGCATGACCTGCTCCCTGTCATCCGCAGCGATCATCGAAACAATTTCTCGCTGGTCTCCGCCCGGCACAGAGCGGGAAGACGACGTGGCACGGTTCACGCAAGTTCACTTCACGCCACGCCTTGTGATTGAAATCACATAATTACTTGTGATGAGAATCACATTTGTGAGGCGAACCCTTAGGCAAAATAGTATTTCCGGAAGTATCTGTGATATTGTTTCGGCAGAGAATCTCGCAAAAAAATAATCCTCGAGGGAGGAAGCGCGGCGGCAGAGGGATTCTTCCTGCTCCCGCATCTGTAGGGAGGGATCAAGAATGAGGCAAAAGGCAACAGACCAAAAGACAACATCTAAGCAGCGAGAACCAGAAGAACGCCGCGGAGCGACAAAGGCGGTGATGTCTCATGACCGTTTCAGAAGGATCATCTTCGATGTGGAGACGTGGATGCAGCACGCACACGACGACCGGCAGTACGGATACTGGTGGGGTTTTGCGAGCGGTGTCCGCAGGCACTACCGGGAGGAGAACTCTCAGAACGCCCTGCACGAACATCTCCATGGCCGAGAAGACGAGGTGGGCCGTGGATACAGAGACGGCCTGAGCATCGCCCGGGGCGAGCCTGTCAGCCCTGCCGAGGAGTTTGTACAAGCCGCACCTGGTCGCGGGCACATGCGCACAGGAAAAAGGTAACAGGAAACAGAGCACCCCTTTCCTGAAGGCCGGCGACATCGCCGGCCTTCTTCTTTTGCACTCCCATTCGGGCAGGGCCCCGGCATTGTCGTATAATTATCTGTGCTGCTACCTGCAGGCACCATCTGAGACTACATCGGGCGAGGAGGAACTCATGGACAAGACGATACTCATATCCTGTCCGCAGTGCGGCCACAAGTTCAACGTGGAGGAGGTCCTCGCCCATCGCATCGAGGAGAGATACCGGGAGGAGCACAACAGAAAGATCGCCAGGATGCAGGCTGAGTTCGCCGAGAAGGAGAAGGCTATCCTCGAAAAGGAGGACCGACTCGGCAGGCAGGCGATGGAGATCGAAAAGACCGTGCACGAGAGACTTAAGGAAGGGAGATCGAGACTCGCCGAGGAACTCCGGTTACAGCTGAAGGGAGAGTTCGATGAGCAATTGACGGCTCTCAACGAGGAAAACGAACAGAGACGAAAGCAGATACAGGAACTCTCCAAGGCGAGGATCGAGAACGAGCAGCTGAAACGAAGACTGGACGAACAGGGTCAGGAGCTGCAGTTGCAGTTCGAGCGTGCCATGACCGAGAAGCTCAGGGAAGAGTCTGAGAACATCAGGAAGAGAGAGGCCGAAAGGATCGAACTAAGAATCAGGGAGAAGGACGAGGTCATCGGGACACTGAGACACCAGATAGATGAGATGAAGCGGAAGGCAGAGCAGGGGTCGATGCAGCTGCAGGGCGAAGTTCAGGAACTCGCCCTGCAGGAGCTGCTCGCCTCCACATTCGGTTCCGACCTGATCGAGGAGGTCGGCAAAGGGATCAAGGGTGCCGATGTCATCCAGACGGTGAGGGACAGGTTCGGGAGGGAATGCGGCAGGATCATCTACGAGAGCAAGAGGACCAAGGCGTTCAACAACGACTGGATCCAGAAGCTCAAGCACGATGCCGTCGGCGCCAGGGCCGACCTGTGCGTGATCGTGACAGAGACAATGCCTGAAGGCATGGAGCGGATCGGGGTAAGGGACGGGGTATGGATATGCCCATTCCAGGACCTCAAAGGTCTGGTGCTGGTCCTCAGGGACAGCCTCGTCAGGGTTGCCGCCTCCCACGTGGCCCAGGCCAACAAGGGTGAGAAGATGCAGATGCTCTACGACTACCTCACGAGCAACGAGTTCAGGCTTCAGCTCGGCGCGATAGTGGAGGGGTTCTCGAACATACAGGATTCCTATATAAAAGAAAAGAGGGCCATGGAGCGGATCTGGAAGGAAAGGGAGAAACAGCTCGAACGGATCCTGCTGAACACCAACCACTTCATCGGATCGATACAGGGAATAGCGGGAAGCTCTATTCCCGAGATCAGGCAGATCGGAGAGTCTGATCTCGTGCTGGAGGAGTGAGGCTGACTGTCGGGGAGGTGCTCGATTCCTGCTTGAGTCACCAGTCGCGGTCTTCGATCAGCCTTGCCCTCACATCCTTGCTGCGCGCAGCTGCCCTTGATGCTATCCGTCGTTAAATTGATGAAGCCCTGCCGGGGGATTTTACAGCGACATGAACGTATCTATGTTTCGCGGCTCCTCTTATCGTGGGTAGGTGAGCGGCCCGCTCAGGGTCTTCAGAAAGGCCTCTATTTTGGATAGTTCCACAGGAGTGAGTTCCCCGTGTTCGAGTTCCGTGCTCGCCCCTCGCCTGTAGAAAGACAGGACCTCTGAGAGCGTGGTGAACTGTCCCGCATGCATGTACGGCGCTCTCTGCGCCACGTTGCGCAGCGTCGGCGTCTTGAAAGCGCCTTCGTATTTCCGCCTGTTCGTGTCAATGAATCTCAGTTCGGCACAATCTGTCGGTTTGGCGTCACTGTACTTGCCGAGGCAGTTGAATTCATCGGAAAGGACCTTGTCGATCCCTTCAGCCCTTCCTTTATCCTTGGGATTATTCAGGCCGATGTTATGAAAACCGCCGTTCGTGAAGAGCGGGCCCATATGGCAGTTCGTGCATTTAGCCTTTCCGATAAAGAGCCTCAGCCCCTCGACAGCGTCGGGGTCCATAAGACGGGATGCGGCATCGAGGTCATTCTTTGACACCGCCTCGACGTATAGGTCAAAGGGGGCAGGCTGGGGCAGGATCCGCCTTACATATGCAGCAATAGCCTTTCCCATGTTCGCGTAAATTCTGTTGACCGCATCCTTGTCCTCCGGCTTCATAGCGTTCCACGCATTCAACGCGATGGGGTTGCCCGTACCCGGACTCGCCTCCGGCGGGCAGCTCTCGTGGTCTAAGTGAGGCAGCTTCCCGAAGATCTCCTCGTATTCGCGCCGGTACTTGTCCGTAATGAGATGTGCGCACATCGACCTCGTAAACCCATGCTCCACGCTGCTCTCGATCGGCCCTGTCGCCTGGGACCAGAGGCTGTCTTTCCTGCCGTCCCAGAAGAACCACGCATTATACGCGGAACCGATGAGAGGCATTGTCCGTCTTGTGGTGGTGCCCATACCCTTTGCCAGAGGAAGGCTGTCTGTAAAGCTCGTTTCGGGCTTGTGGCACGTTCCGCAGGAAACCTCGCCGTTTGCGCTGAAGCCCTTGTCAAAGAAGAGCTTCCTTCCGAGTTCGATCGCCTTTGGGTTATCGGCGTAGGCATTGGAGGGGTCCTTTGGCAGGGGCGGGAGCGAGGAAAGTGATAAGGAGCGAAGAAGCCGCATCTCTTCTTCGCTCCAGGTGTGAGTCCCAATGAGATTCTTCTCCTCTGCCGACGCATTCTCTGCAATGACGGGAAGCAGCACAATAAAGGCCGGCAGGAGGACAAGAAGCACTCCAGCCAGGACAGGGAACATCGCGTGCCTTCTCCTCACGGCTCTTGTCACTTAAGCAGGAGGTTAAAGGTGACGGTGTCTGTCTTGTCGCCCGCTTTGATGGTGTATGTCATGGTCCACCATCCTGGCATGCTGAACTTTATCCCTTCGACAAGATATGTCCCGTCACCGAGATTCTTCGTGACCTTCGGCTGCGTGGGGAGTCCGTGACCATGCTCGGGCATGGCACCATCAACGGTGATCTCTGCATCCGTCACCGGCTTGCCGTCAGGTGTCTCGACCTTCAGATTCCAGGCATGGATCGTATTCAGAGGGATTGTATCAGGATCACTCACGTAGGTTACCTTGAAACTCCCTGCTTTTGATGTCATCGTCTTCGCATAGTCTGCATCAGCAGTCGGCTGTGCCAGCCCACCGTGGACAGCCTCGACGACAGGTGCCCAGACAACGGAGCCGACAAACGAAATAGCCAGAAGAATAATTCCGATCCTTTTCAGCATACGCGCCTCCTCAACTTGTCGTGGTTATATAGTAATAGATTCCACCGTGTGTACTGCAATTCCTTTTGCCAGCCCCACACCGCCGCACACGCGGGAATATCAGGGCTGGCGCCTCAGCAACCTCGAATCGAGGTGGAATTCCTTCTGCGGGCCGGTCCGTATCCTGGGAAAATCGGGATGAGCGGGATTTATGAGCACGTTGAACTCCTCGGTGACGATAACTGAAGGAACACGGAGTGCCAGCGACGAGGCCCGCCGTGCCCAGACCGTGCCGATGTCCCTATTGGATGCAGGCGGCGGCTCGCTTCTCCAGTTCCTGGGGAGGTCCCGCAGGGAAAGCTCCTCGACGGCGCTATCATCGGGAATCTCGACGCTGAAGTAGACAAGAGGGACCGTCATGTCCGTCTTCCTGAGGTGTACGAAGATCTCGAGGACCGCAAGGGAGAGATGCTCGCTGGCATACACCATCTCCACGCCTTTATGGTTCCATCGCCCTCCGTACAGGCGCGCTCCCTCTCCCGAGAGAGGATCGCCGGCGCGCCCTTTTTTCACGAGCCTCCAGGCGGTCACGAATACACACCGTGCTCGATTCGGCCGAGAAGGTCCTCAACCTCCTTCGCTCCCGCTTCGGTCTCCATCATGGAGAGAGGTATGCGTTCGCCGAGACCGTACTGAGGGCTCTTCAGCCACTGTTTCGCCTGCTCGACGCCTCCGAGCACTTCTATGGCGAAGGCGAAAATGTGCGCGCTCCTGTACAGACGGTCGCCCGCAACAGGGGAAAGACGCTCCCTGGACTTCTTGATGCGGGTAATGGACCTCGCGCTCATGCCGACCAGGGACGCAATGTCACGGTCGGACAGATCGAGAAGGCCCTTGAGCCGCTCGAGGGAGCTGACGGGCAATCCTTCGCGGATGCGGCGGTCATAGTCAACGCGGTCCGCCCCTTTCCTGACTCTCAGGTCCCCGAGCACTGAGGCCACGGTGGCTGTTGCCGTGGTCATGCGGATCACCTCCTCATTCTTGCGTCATCTGACTATAGTATATCAGCCATGTGGCTGAAAAACCAGACGCGGGTGATCGAGAACCATCTCGAGCATGGAACGCTCAACTCTCGCAGCGCCTCTTTGTAGATAGGTTCAGGAGCCAAAGGTATTGTTGGCTCGCTAAAGTGTCCACAGGGACAGTGACTTTCGATGTAAAAGAACCTTGACAAAGCTAATATACTAAAATAAACTTAATTAGTATTTACCTTATCATGCCTGCTACTAATTATTTACTAATTGATGACAAATTAGTAATTGGAGGCCTGATTGAAGATACCGGAGAAGGCACCAAGCTGGGAAGAAGTTCTAAGAAAGCCTATCACGCCTGATCTGGCACTCAAGGTGGCAGACCTTGTCAAGAAGGCGAACAGCGAGTATATGTACTGGGATCAGGTGAAGTATCAGCCCCTGCCGGAAGGTGTTGATCCCGATTTGGCATGGGGTATGGTCAAACTCTCACGAATCATGCAGTACCGGGCCCTTCCCCTCGCCGATCCCTCCGGACGCCACTTTGTGTACTGGCTTCCTGATTGTGTGCTGAAAGAGTTTCATTTCATAGATCGGCAGGCGGGTGGTTCTATATTGGTCGATGACACATCAGTACACTCCGATGAAAAGCGAAGGTACATGATCAGGTCTCTGGTTGACGAAGCGATATCCTCAAGCCAGATCGAGGGTGCCGCCACGACGCGCGTCATAGCAAGAGAAATGCTGCGAACGGGTAGAAAACCCCGTGACCGCTCCGAGCAGATGATCTATAACAACTATCTGTCGATGCAGTTCCTGAAGAAGCGACTCACGGAACCCCTTACGATAGAGTTGATACAGGAGATTCACGTAACAATGACTGCCGACACCTTGGAAGACCCGTCATGGGCCGGTCGATTAAGATCACCTGACGATGAGGAGATTCATATTCTCGACGCCGACGGGCAGAGGGTACTCCATGTTCCACCAAAAGCCGACGACGTACCTGCACTTATGACCAGATTGTGCGATTACGCAAACAGCGACGTCGAGGCTGAGTTCATGAATCCGGTCGTCAGAGGCATTCTCCTGCATTTCTGGCTCGCCTACGTTCACCCATTTATGGACGGCAATGGACGCACCGCACGGGCACTTCTCTACTGGTACATGCTCAAGCACCGGTATTGGCTGTTTGAGTACCTGTCCATTTCCACAGCGATCCTCAGTGCGAGAGCCCAATACTACAGATCGTTCCTCTATTCTGAAACAGACGACAACGACGCCACCTATTTCATCAACTACAATCTGAAGGCTATTCACGACTCGATTGAGAAACTGAATGAGTACCTTGAGAGAAAGCAACGGGAGAAGAGGCGTGCCTTCCGCTTTGCGACGAAATATCCGGCGTTGAACATGAGGCAGCGGTCGCTCCTGGCAAGTGCGATTGAAAAGCCCTCCGACATCTTCACAATCGAAGCTCATGCCAACGTGCATGGTGTCACCTATCAGACTGCCCGTACGGACCTGCTCGACCTGCGGGATATGGGACTTCTTGAGATGCGGAAGGAAGGCAAGAAATTTGTATTCACGGCACCGCCGGATCTTGCCAAGAGGCTGGAGAGTTGAGAGGTCCTGCCGTCAGGATCGTGAATGCTTCGGATTTGATCAGGATGTTCAGCCGGCGTGGCGGATGAGACCTGCCGCTTCTCGGAGGGCATCCGGAGACCTTTCAGCTGTTCCTCACAGCTGACTCACCCCAGTTCGCGCCAAGTGTGTCCTCTGCCCGTCCGATTCACCGTATATCTGCCTTGTCAAGGCTTCCTAAAAGACAGATTGTACACCTTTGTAGGAAGAATTCTGTCATGGCAAGGGTGATTTCTCCTACACAAAAATCAGGTTAATGCTGATTCCCCGCTTTTCTTAAGTGTGAAATAATGTGAGGGCGGTATCGAGCTTGCGCTGATCGGACGTCACATGCCCACGGGAAAGAGGCTCTGGTGCACTGCCAGTTTTCTGAAGGATGGCACAATGAAATAGAGCTATTCATTCCGGGACAATCTCTCATGTCATGAACCCTGTAGGGAGGAAAGGTGCCATGAAAAAGTCGCTGACCAGAAGGGATTTTTTTAGAAACGCCGGGGTGGGGGCCATTGGGTTAGGGTTCGGGGTTTCCCTCTTTGACGGGATATACCAATATGCCGAGGCGCTTACGGAAGAGGAGAAACATGCGCTCCTCATGAAGGGGACCGTCAACTTCATGGGGTTCATGGCAAAGGAGATCACCCCCAATGATGAGTTCTACATCACGACCTATTCCGACAAGGTGCCGGATGTCGACCCCGACAGATTCAATTTGCGAATCGAGGGACTCGTCGAAAAGCCTTATACGCTCACCTTGAAAGAACTTGAAGCGATGAAGGACAAGACCGAGTTTGTCACCCTCGAGTGTATAGGCAATCCCATAGGAGGAGATTCGATTGGCAATGCACTTTGGGACGGAGTGACCCTGAGAAAGGTGATCGAAAAGGCGGTGCCGCGGCAGGGAATTGTTAAGACGGCATTTTTTGCGGAGGATGGCTACAGCGACAGCATACCCTATTCTTTGTCGCTCTCGGAAGACGTATTTCTTGCATTCAGAATGAACGGCGAGCCTTTGCCCCGGAAGCACGGGTATCCTCTCAGGGCGATAGTCCCCGGCATTTATGGGATGAAGCATGTCAAATGGCTCTCAAAGATAGAGCTTGTCAATTATGACTTCAAGGGGTACTGGGAAAAAAAGAAATGGTCAGACGAGGCAGTTATCCCCAATAAGTCCCAAATCCTCATGCCGATGGAGGGAAAGACGATACCGTTTGGAAATTATGTTATCGGTGGCGTGGCGTTTGCCGGAAGATACGGAATCAGTAAGGTGCAGATATCCCTCGATAATAAGAAGACTTGGCGCGATGCGGCGATCAAGCCGCCTCTTTCGAAGTGGGCTTGGACCCTCTGGAGCTTCGACTGGAAGCCATCGAAGGCCGGGGAGTATACGATAACCGTTCGGGGGATCGACAGAGCTGGTAAGGTTCAGGAATCGCCATCTCTTCTGGGAAGATTATTCCGTTCGTTCCCCGATGGCGCGAAGGGCCTTCATTCAGTAAATGTCAACGTGAAGCGGTCGGGATGATATGTCATCCCGGGGGACGTACCAATGGGCAATGGTACATTGCCATACTGGATGACGGGACAGGACCGTTCGAGACCTCCACTTTCCGGGTGTGGGACCCATGCGCAAGGCCGTGGCTTCGAACCATCAGGTATCAAAGAAACACCCCTTATTCGTATTCTGACCTCAAGAAAGGAGGAGATGGTATGGCGCATTCGGCAGAAGTTAATACTGATGCCACAGGTTTCGTGATTCGGGGCTATGACCCGGTAGCGTACTTTGCCGAGGGACGCCCGGTTCCTGGTCGCTCTGATCTATCGGTAGAATACAAAGGTGGAACGTATCTTTTCGCCACCGCAGCGAACCGTGACACGTTCAAAGCGAATCCGGAGAAATACCTGCCTCAGTATGGCGGCTACTGTGCCTATGGCGTCGCCGTGGGAAAGAAATTCGACATCGATCCGTCATCGTGGCGCATCGTTGACGGAAAACTCTACTTCAACCTGAATCCTGTGATCCTGGAGAAGTGGAGCGCTGATACTAAGGGATATCTCGGCAAGTCCGAAGCGAACTGGCCGAAGATCAAGGCGAAGGCCCCGTCGGAGTTATGATGGTTTACGGAGGGGTGATGGGTCAGCACGGACATCAACGTCAACTTGTAACCTAACCACGTAGCTGCTAGCAGAATGCTCAAAAGAGCGAAGCGGAAGGACCTATCCTTCCGCTTCGCTCACCTTATCCTTTCCGTATACAAGGAGGTCGCTCGACTACACCGTTGCAGGGCAGTTGGATCGCTCACAATGACAATTCGGTTTGGCTGTGGCCTTCACGCGGGTGTAAGCAGGGGGCCCCTTGAGTCAAATGTCTTTTGAACTGACACCCGTGAAGCCCTTCAGGCTCGATCTTACGGTCTGGGCCCTGCGCAGAAGGCCGGACAATATCATTGACCGCTGGGATAATGGAATCTACCGCAGGGTCATGATGATTCAGGGAAAACCCGCGGAAGTGGCAGTCACGCAGCTACATCCGGAAGGTGACTCGACTCTCCTTGTGACAGTAGCAGGCGGACGAGGTGTGGCTGAGGCTGAGCCAATGGTCACGGAGGCTCTGGGTCTTCTTCTGGGAATCCGGGTGGACCTCTCGCAGTTCTACGAGTTCAGCCGGGCCGATGCCCTGCTTTGGCCCCTGGTTGAGCGATTTCAAGGGGTTAAGCCCCCTCGTTTTCCGACCGTCTACGAGGCGTTGGTAAACGCCATCGCCTGTCAACAGATCACCCTCGCCGTAGGCATTATTCTGCTCAATCGCCTGACCGCTGCTTACGGAAGGCCATTCAAGAGTGAGCACGGCACTGTGCATGCCTTTCCTTTGCCCCAAGACCTTGCGGAGGCGAGACCCGAGGCCCTTCGAAACCTGGGCTTCAGTCACCAGAAAAGCCGTGCCTTGATTGAACTGTCGCAGAAGATTTCAGACAATGCAATAAATCTCGATGAGCTCGAGGACAGGAGTGATGATGTCGCACTCAAGCAGTTGCGCGAACTGCGCGGTATAGGCCGATGGTCCGCGGACTACGTGCTCCTCCGGGGGCTGAGGCGCATTCACATTTTCCCCGTCGACGACGTGGGAGGGCGCAACAAACTCACGCGCATGCTTAACCTCAGAAAACCGCTGGACTACGAGGGCGCCCAGCGGGTCCTCGCACGCTGGAGACCCTTCGGCGGGCTGATCTTTTTCCATATGTTACTCAAGGGCCTCGAAGAGGAAGGGATGTTGCGATGACGAAGCGCACGCCTGAAAAAGCACCGGTGATCCTCACCATCGGACATTCCACGCACACGCTGGAGGACTTCATCGGTCTGCTGCAAGCCCACGCCGTCTCGTTAGTCGTAGACATACGGACGGTGCCGCGTTCCCGTCACAACCCCCAGTTCAACCGGGAAACGCTCCCGGGAAGTCTGCAAGCGGCGGGCATCGGCTATGTGCACATGCCCGGTTTGGGCGGCCTGCGCCACGCCCGCCATGACTCGCCGAACACGGCTTGGCGGAGCGTTTCTTTCCGGGGGTTCGCCGACTACATGCAGACACCGGAGTTCGAGGAAAGCCTGGCGAAGCTGATCGATACTGCACAGGGGAAAAGACTCGCTCTCATGTGCGCTGAGGCCGTTCCGTGGCGCTGCCACCGTTCTCTCATCGCGGATGCGCTGCTTGCGCGCGGCATCACGGTGGAACATATCATGAGCGCAACGCACCGGCAGGCGCACACGCTCACCCCTTGGGCAAAAATCGAGGGAACGCGTATCACGTATCCCGGACAGGCCGATCTTGAGTTGGAGAAGCACGGAGAATGAACAATGGCTTCGTTCACAGATGGCGTCCGCCTCTTCAATGAAAGAAGATTCAAGGAGGCCCATGAAGCATGGGAAGGTCTATGGAGGGCGCATCCGCCCTCGCTGAAGAAGGACTTCCTCAAGGGATTGATCCTTGTCGCTGTGGGTTTCTTCCATTACCAGCGACATCAGTATCGCGGGACTCGCAAGGCTCTCGAAAGGGCCATATTTCTCCTGAACCAGTCGAAAGAAGAGGCTCCCGGAATCGACGCAGATAGTTTGGTTCGCCTGGTCACGCAGTTCTATGAATCTTTCCTGGCAGATGAAGGATCACTGTCTGATGATGACTTCCCCTGCATCACCCTGCACTCCAGCCCTTGACTTTCCCTCTTTATTCCCCCTGTCAGATTTCCACGGAGGAAGAATAACAGGGGATGTCCCTCGGTTGACCTCCCGAACCGTGATCAGGCTGACAATCCACGGCCGGCGTTGGAGTCGGTTGCCGGTCATCGTCCACATTTCTCAGAGTAGTCCGCTTTTCCGAAGTCCTCGTCGGTGCGCAGAGTGCGTACAACCTGCGAAAGGCCCGCTATCGAGAACTCGTGCCTCTATTTCACCGCAAGTCTTGAATCATGGAAGGTCTGTATGGATTCAATATCCTTCTTGTGTCGGTTCTGAGCCTCCTCAATGTCATAAAGCGTCTGAAGGTTCATCCAGAATTCAGCCGGGACACCGAAAAATTTGCCGAGCTTTAATGCGGTCTCGGCAGAGACGCCTCTTTCGCCCCTGATAACCTGACTTAACCTGGTCTGTGAAAGACCTGTCTCTTTTGAAAGGCGGTATACAGAGATACCCATCGGCTCCAGAAACTCCTCCTTAAGAACTTCGCCGGGATGTATGTTTCTTAATGTCCTCATGGTCGACTCCTTTCAATGATAATCCGTTATCTCAACTTCAATGGCGTTGCCATCTTTCCACTTAAAGCAGATACGCCATTGATCATTAATCCGTATACTCCACTGGCCGGTCCGATTGCCCCTCAGTGCTTCCAGCCTGTTATTAGGAGGGACTCTGAGTGTCTCAAGGGTTGTTGCAGCGGCCAGCATCCTTAACTTTCGCCTCGCTATATCATGCAACTGGAGGGGTAGCTTTATCTTTTTTGAGAGGCGGCCCTTCCATATGAGTTCGGTTTCGTCATCTTTAAAGGATGCTATCATGTTCCAATAGTATCTCATCCTGATAGCATAGTTGTCAATCTTAAGTTTACGCAGTTGCAGCTGGACAAGGATTAACGTTTCGATTAACATTCTATGATGAAGCAGAAGACTTTCAAGAACTACCTCTGTGATAGAAAGAAGAGAGACAAGGCCTTCGCCGAAGGCCATGAGGAGGGCTATGAGCAGTTCAAGATTGGCGTGGTGCTGAAGCAGGCACGGGAGAAGGCAGGCCTCACACAGGAAGATTTCGCCCTGAGACTAAAGACAAAGAAGACAGCTTCCCCTTTTATCAACTCTAGGGCCTTATCTTCACCTCTCATTCGAACCAGAAACCGAGGATGATTGTTCTAACCCCTGGATAGTCAGCTCAGACGAAACCCACACATTACCTAAAAACGAAACGCCATTGCAATGGCCGGGCCGTACATCCACGCGTCAAGCTTAAACTTGTCGGTACCACTTCCGTCCTCGTAATCCACGTATAAGGCCCGGTACCCCGCCCAGAGGCTGACCACTCGCGAAATTTTGTACCCCACCATGCCAAGCAGATTCCAGCTGATATCTGATCCCACACCGAAGCCCCCGACGTCGCCTCTCAGCCCCACCATGAAATTCTTGGGCAGGTCGAACACAAGACGCAAACCCACGAACGGATCGACCCATTGCTTGCTGGTGCTGATACTTCCGCTGAGGTAGCGGCCAAAATCTCCAAGCGTCTGGTTAATTTCTGCATCGATTTCGGTCTTCACGTACCAATATCGACCCCCTCCCAGGATGTCCGGGGCGACCCCGGTCCCTTCTTTCCCGAGGGACCACCGGGTCACGTTGTACGTCCCTCCAAACTCCACAAGCCATTCCGTGATATCGGCATCGACATCAATCTGCGTCGTCAGTTCCAGTTCGCCTCCGGGACCCGAACGCACACGCGTGGCATCTCCATCCGATGAAAGGCTCAGATATGTGGTGTCCAATATGCCCCATCTGTTCTTCCGCGCCTCCATATGCAGCTGGTACCCGAAGTCGAGATTACTCCAGATGTCGCTAAGACTCTCGCTCACGCCCACTGGGACGCCCCTGACGGTTGCATCACCGCTCAAGCCCGCCATCCGCCCATGACATCGGGACTCAAAAGAAAGACCACGTGACGCGGCGCGAAGCACACGACCTTCGACGGCCATATCTGATTATACGGTCATGAGTTTCGGGGATCAGGCTTTGAAGCCATGGTTCTCGAGGCAGGGCTCACGGGGGTCTGCCCTTGATCAGAGGCAGACCCCTGATTCCTTCGCATCAACACTTTCACGCAGACAGCTACAGAACAAGCGCAACAATCAAGACCTGATCTCTCGCACCCGTCTTCACCATACTGCGCTAAAATTTATGACCTTACAAGATTAGGAATCCTGTCAGGACAGTTGGCGTAAACCTGTTCGACGGTCACCAAAACATAGCGGAGCGCCATGGGCCAGATGTCACTGTATCTTCTTTGATCCTCTATGATTTTCGCCCGGCCATTGAGCCTGACCCGCTGTTGACGTTGAAAATCAATGAAAAGCATGCCGATATGGGGATTTACCACGATGTTGCCAAGGGAGTTGTAGAGACTGTTTCCCTTGAAATCAGGAAAGACCAGTCGCTTCTCGTCCAGGACCTTAAGAGCCTTCAGGTATGTACCGTCGGCGTCCTTCTCGCTTCCACGAAAACTGCAATCGCAATTACCCTCGGCATCCGCAGTTGCAATGAAGAAAAACTGCTGGGTATCTATGAACGCGGTGAAGGTGGGATCCAGAGCAGTCTTTATCATGCGACTCAGCGCCGCATCGCTCCACGCATGCTCCACCCCAAACCTCCTCTGCGCTTCGATCTCTCCCGGGTGAAGAATATCGTCCTTCCTCCTCATGCGCCTCCTCCTTACCAAAAAGACTTCTCAGTCACTAGGAATATTCTACGAATAGATACTGAGAATACTCTACCACTAAGACTAAGGGACGAAAAGGAGGGACAACTACCTTATTCCTTGTCACCTCTACCCACTTCCCCACTAGCCAGCAAATGGGGGGTCCCCTACTCGCTCCTCAAGACATCGTACGAGTTCATCCGTTATAGAGACGGTTAGCGCAATCAGCCAGTGAAATGCCTTGAAAAAATATGCGGATATGCCATAAATTGAATTTGTTGCATAAGGTCTTAACTTTTCGAGTGGTCTAATCTTTTCATATCAGGAGGGCAGCATGAAATCAAGAGTAGTTGCGCCGGCGGTGATAGTGTTTGTCGTGTTAGCAATGCTGATGTCCTGTAGCAAGAAGGAGGACGCCATTTCCAAGGCGGAAAAGGGAGAGAAAGACAGGCCGAGCATCGCCGAGACCAAGGCCATTGCCGAAGAAGGCTTCATTTATGGCTTGCCGATCGTGATGAATTACGCGGTAATGTACGAATACGCAGTTGACCGCAATTCCGGACAGTTTAAGGCACCCTTCAATGAGATCCTCAGTGAGCATCGAGTGTTCACCTATAAGGATACCGCCGTCATATCGCCGAACAGCGACACGCCTTATTCAATTGTGTGGATGGACCTACGAGCGGAGCCCGTAGTGCTGTCTGTCCCAGCCGTGGAGAAAAAGCGCTATTACTCGGTAATGCTCTGCGACGGCAACACCTTTAACTATGGCTATATCGGCAGCCGCGCTACCGGCAACGAGGCCGGCGATTACATGGTTGTCGGGCCTGACTGGAAGGGCGAAACCCCTCCGGGCATCAAGAAAGTGTTTCAGTCTTCTACCCAGTTCTCCATTGCGATCTACCGAACCCAGCTCTTCAATCCCAAGGATATGCCTAACGTGGAGAAGGTTCAGGCAGGCTATAAAGTGCAAACCCTTTCGGCCTACCTGAAGAAGCCGGCGCCACCGGCAGCTCCCGCTGTTGACTTCCCGAAGATAAACAAAGAAATGGTAAAGACAAACTTCTTCGAGTACCTCGATTTCGCTCTCCAATTTGCACCTGCAGGACCGGAGGAAAAGGAAATCCGCGCCAAACTCGCCCGGATCGGCATCGGTCCTGGCAAGACCTTTAACTTCAAGGACCTTTCAGTCGAGCACAAGGCCGAAATCGCTCTTGGCATGAAGTCCGGCGAAGACAAGGTCGCCAAAGCCGCCGACAATATTGGCAAGAACATCAACGGCTGGAGCATCGGGGCAGCCTGGGGAGACCGAGCCTTTTATAACGGGAATTGGCTGCTGCGCGCTGCATCTGCGAAGGCCGGTATTTACGGCAACGACGCGGTTGAAGCTGTGTATCCGTTAACCCGGAAAGATGGTGACGGCCAGCCCCTCGACGGAAGCAAACATAAGTACACTTTAACCTTTGCAGCCGGCCAATATCCTCCTGTGAATGCCTTCTGGTCGGTGACGATGTACGACGGCAAGACGGAGTTGCTCATCAAGAACCCGATTGATCGCTATCTTATCAATTCTCCGATGGTGCCGGGCATGAAGAAGAACCCGGACGGCTCGCTGACGATTTACATCCAGAAGGATTCGCCGGGCAAGGCGAAGGAATCAAACTGGCTGCCGGCGCCGGACGGGCCGATCTACCTTGGGATGCGGCTGTATTGGCCGAAGACAGAGCAACCATCAATACTGCCGCCAGGGGAGGGCACGTGGAGTCCGCCAGGCATTAAGAGGGTGGAATAGCGACAGACCCTCTTTTGTATTGAATGATCATTCAAACCCAGAGGAGGAATGCTCATGGCAGCCAATAGAAAGATACAGAAAGTATTCAAGAGCAAGCCCACGCTGGAGGGCGCGGGAGTCCATCTCAGACGGGTGTTTGGGAATAGCGAGGTCCCGCTTTTTGATCCATTCCTGATGCTGGACGATTTCCGCAACACGGATCCCTCCAAGTACATCAAGGGATTTCCCTGGCATCCCCACCGTGGCATCGAGACGATCACGTACGTGCTTAGAGGCGACGTGGAGCACGGAGACAGCATGGGAAACAAGGGAGTCATAACGTCGGGCGACATGCAGTGGATGACCGCGGGAAGCGGCATCATCCACCAGGAGATGCCGCAGGGAGACGGCGAAGGAGTCATGGAGGGCTTTCAGCTCTGGGCCAACCTCCCCAAATCCCATAAGATGATGGCGCCCCGGTACCGCGATATCAAGAACTCACAGGTGCCGGAAGTCGTGACGAAAAGCGGCGCGAAGATCAAGGTCATCTGCGGGACTGTGGAGGGCAGGCAGGGACCGGTCAGGGACATCGTCATAGAGCCAGAATATCTCGATGTTTCACTTCCCGCATTTTCCGAGTTCGTTCACGAGACCCCGCGCGGCCACACGGTCTTCGCGTACGTGATCGGCGGCAAGGGCGTATTCTGCAACGAGAAGAACCCCTTTGCCTATGATGCCTCAGGCGAGAACTATTTCGACATGAAACGCGATCCTTACATCCACAACGGGACCGCCGTACTGTTCGGCGATGGAGATCAGGTGACCGTCTCGGCGCAGGGCGAACCGGTGCGATTCCTTCTCATCTCGGGTAAGCCCATCGGCGAGCCGGTGGCGTGGTACGGCCCGATTGTGATGAACACGGAGGAGGAACTGGAGGTCGCTTTCGAAGAATACCGGAACGGCACGTTCATCAAATAGGATATTGGAAAATTAAGGAGATTTCTCATGAGTGCTCTCATGCCCGTTATCTTCCTCGGACATGGCAATCCGATGAATGCGTTATCGAAGAACAGTTACACCGAAGGGTGGTCCTCCATCGGCAGATCGGTTCCGCGTCCCAGGGCAGTGCTTGCCGTGTCTGCTCACTGGTACATTCCTGGTTGTGCGGTGACGGCTATGTCCTCCCCTCGCACTATCCACGATTTTGGCGGCTTCCCGCGGGAACTCTATCAAATCGAGTATCCCGCGCCCGGCAGTCCCGATCTTGCCAGGCATGTCAAAGATCTCCTTTCCCCGCTTCAGGTTGGACTTGATGAAACATGGGGTATTGATCACGGAACCTGGTCTGTGCTGGCCCATGTCTTTCCGAAGGCAGATATCCCTGTCGTTCAACTCAGTATCGATGAGAGACAACCGCCGCCCTTCCACTATGAAATGGGCAAACGGCTTGCGTCCCTGAGGGAAGAAGGGGTCTTGGTTATAGGCAGCGGCAATCTTGTTCACAATCTGCACACCTATGCATGGGGACGTCATGAGGTTCAACCTTTCGACTGGGCAGTGAGATTTGAGAAGCACGTGAGGGACTTGTTGCTCAAGAGCGAGGATGCGCCTTTCATCAATTACGAAGGCCTTGGCGAAGATTCCCTGTTGTCCGTCCCGACACCGGATCATTACCTGCCGCTGCTTTACATCCTCGGCCTCCGGAGGGAACACGACAAGATCAGTTTTCCGGTGGAAGGGGTCGATGGCGGGTCGGTCTCGATGCTTGCTGTCCGAATAGGCTGAAAGGGATGAGAGGTCACGCACAACTCACCTGAAACAAAATTGCTTAATCCTTATCTCCTGTGCGGTACTCGTAATCTGACCTGGGGGATTGCATCCGTATCCAGGCAAGGATTTCCATGCAGTCGTCGGTATTTCCGCGCACGCCTCAAACAAATAAGGGGGTGCTTTTGCACCCCCCTGAGTTTTCAAGCGTCCCCAATGGGATTAGAACCCATATGTTACCTCCTTGAAAGGGCAGATCAGTACAGGCCATGACATACCGAAAAAACAGGGAGTTGCTTCTTATATCGGACTATGTCCCGCCTGATTCCTTCTTGCAGTCTTTCCATGTGTAGTGTATTGTAATACAGGAGGTGCAGTATGAGAACCGTATTATCCGTCAGCCTTCCGGAACACATGTCCGAGGAACTGGCCAGGCTTGCCAAAAGCACAGGCCGCAATAAAAGCGATATCGTTAAAGAATCCCTCAGCCTGTTCTTATGGGAAATGAAGCTCAAGGCGGTTCAGAAAAGACTCGGTCCAAAGGCAAAGAGACTCGGGATAGTTAGTGAAGAAGATGTGTTCAAAGCATTTTCATGAAAGTCGTATTTGATTCAAACGTTCTTATTGCAGCACTCATCACTGAAGGGATCTGCTCGAAACTGCTGCGCAGGGCGCGCGCCGGGGAATTCTCACTTGCCTCATGTCCTCTCATCATTAAAGAAGTTAGGCGCATCCTCTCAAGGAAATTCCGCCTTGCAAATGGCGAAATAGCATCAGCAATGGAGCCCGTCACTGAAGCGGTCGGTCAGATCATAAAACATAACCTGAAGATCAAAGGCGTCTGCCGGGATGCCGATGACGATAACATTCTTGCCTGTGCATTGGCTGCGAAGGCTGAATATCTGTTGACGGGGGATGCCGATCTTCTGGAACTGAAGAGTTATCAGGGCATCAGGATTATGACGCCGAGGGACTTTGAGGCGTTGTTTCTATAGCCACCTGCTTCCTGCAGGGACAGCGCTGGCCCGACATCACGGAGGCTAAGCTTATGAAAAAGAAATTCGATAAGGTATATCAGTTCAAGATAGAGTTGCAGGAGATAA
>JBLMXV010000060.1:0-4421 GCA_050257935.1 Chloroflexota bacterium | reverse complement strand
GGGATCGTTTCGACATGGATCCAGAATCCTTCGTGGATGCGATGAGAGGCTGCGACATGGCCTTCCTGTGCAACCCGAACAACCCGACAGGGAGACTCGTCCGGAGAGAGGACATGCTCAGTATCGTCGAAGGTGCAATCGCGCAGGAATGCCTCCTGATCGTCGACGAGGCATTCATCGATTTCTGCCCGAATCATTCCGTGATCCCGGAGGTTGAGGGAAACCCCTTTCTCGTAGTGATGCGCTCGCTCACGAAATTCTATGCCCTCTCGGGTCTCAGACTCGGGTACGGGGTGTTCCCCTCTCAAATCGTCGAAAAGGTCCTGCAGGCTAAGGAACCATGGACTGTCAACACCCTTGCACAGAGAGCGGGAATCGCGGCGATCCATGACAAGGCTTACGCCGGGAGATCCCGGTCCCTCATAAGTCGTGAAAAGGTATTTCTCGAACGGGAACTTGCGAAGCTCGGGATCGAGCATCTCGCGAGCCCCGCAAATTACTACCTCCTCCGTCACGACCGTGCGCCTGTGCTCGCCGCAGCGCTGAGGGGAAAAGGCATCCTTGTCAGGGACTGCTCGAACTTCCCCGGTCTCGATCGCTCGTACCTGCGGGTAGCCGTGCGTTCGCGCAGGGAAAACAGACGCTTCATACAGGAACTCTCGGGTCTATGCGCGGAGTCATAATAGCAGGCACGCATAGCGGGTGCGGGAAGACGACAGTCACCCTGGGCATCCTCGCGGCCCTTGTCAGACGGGGACTGAGAGTCCAGTCCTACAAGGCGGGTCCCGATTTCATCGACGGGGGACTGCATAGTCTCGTGACCGGCCGCCCGTCCAGAAACCTCGACCTCTGGATGTGCGGTGAAGAGTATGTGCGGACCTGTTATGTGCGACACTCCACTGACGCCGATTTCTCGGTCGTCGAGGGAGTGATGGGATTCTATGACGGCTCGCTCAGCACCGCACTCCTTTCCTCAGTGCTTAACCTTCCGGTGCTCCTCGTCGTGGATGCGTACGGCATGGCGGAGAGCGCGGGAGCCGTAGTGCACGGCTTTCAACATTACGGAAAGACTGTCGGCAGCGGCGCAAGAATACTCGGTGTTGTGTTCAACAGGGTGGGCTCTGACAGGCATCTCGCGAGACTCAAGGCAGGCGTGCACGACATCACGGTGATGGGGCACCTGCCGGCCGACGTCACGTTTGCCATTCCTCACCGCCACCTAGGTCTGACAGTTGCCGAAGAGTCTCCCCTTTCGCCGGCAGCGGTGACGAAGCTCGCGGAGGCCATTGAGCGGCACGTTGACATCACGGGTGTCATGATGCGGGCAGAGCCCGGGGCAATATACAGTCGGGGAGTGCATCCGACAGAAGAGCACGATAATTCGATTGTCGCTGCTCAGACGAAGGTCAGAATCGCCGTCGCCCGTGACAAAGCATTCTGCTTCTATTACGAGGACAACCTCGACCTCCTCAAAGACGCGGGCGCCGAGATTGTCGCTTTCAGCCCCCTCGACGATGCAGCCCTTCCGGAAGATCTCGACGGGATCTATTTCGGAGGAGGATACCCCGAACTCCACGCATCCCGGCTTGCCGAGAACGAACCGATGCGCCGTGCTGTCCGATCATGGGCTGAGAAAGGGAACCCCATATATGCGGAATGCGGCGGTCTCATGTACCTCTCGCGAGGCATCTTCGACACCGGCGGGTCCTGCTTCGAGATGGCAAGGGTCTTTCCATTCTTGACGCGGATGAAGAAAGGTCGGGCACAGCTCGGCTACAGGGAAGTTACCCTTACGAGCGACTGCCCCATCGCAGGACAGGGGGACACTCTCCGGGGACACGAGTTCCACTACTCCGAAATCATTCCCGAGTCAAACGTAGGCGAGGTTTCCAAGGTGTACTCGGTAAGGGATCAGTCGGGGCAGACGCTCCCTGCTGAAGGGTACATGACCAGGAACAGCCTCGCGAGCTATATGCATCTGCATTTCGGAAGCAACATTGAGGCGCCGAAGCGCCTCGTCCATTTCATGAGGAACCTGAAAGAAACGAAGACCGCGACATCCGGCGTCGAGGTGCAGAAACAGTGCACAAAAGGCGGGAACACCTGATTCGGCGGCGCCAGCGCAAACCACTTGCATACTGATCACGGTAGCTCAAGCAACAAATGAAGGAGACCGGATGGAACACATTCTACTCATAGGGCATGGGAGCCCGCGGAAGGACGCAAACAGGATTGAGGCGGTCGGAAGCCTCCTGCACCGGCTGATGCACCCGAACTGCACGGGCGACTGCGTGAAAGTCGCCTACCTTCAGTTCGCGGAGCCATCCATCGGAGAGGCGATCATGGCCTGCGTGGAGGAAGGCGCGCGGAAGATCATCGTGCACCCCTTCTTCCTGTCGGCGGGAATGCATGTCACTACAGACATCCCCGCGATGCTCGACGAAGCGAGGGCCCGATATCCCGACGTGAGGTTCGTTTATACAGAACCTTTGGGCATACACGAAAAACTCGCCCATGTGGTGATAGAGAGGATCCGCTCCGCGAATGCGCCTGCTCCGGGGGACATCGAGCGGAAGAGCTTCGAGATCATCTCCGGTGAGTTCGATTTGAGCGATGTCCCCGACGACCACCTTCCCGTGGTGAAGCGGGTGATTCATGCCACCGCGGACGCCGAGTTCAAGGACAGCCTGATGTTTCATCCCAGGGCGATTGAGACGGCGATATCCGCAATCATGGCAGGCAGGGACATCCTCACCGACGTCGAGATGGTCAGGACGGGCATCAACAAGAGGCTCCTGGAGAGGTGGGGCGGACGGGTCATCTGTGAGATGCCGAAACCGCCTGATGAGGAGAGTGCTGAGACTGAGCAGGCCGAGGCCTCCTGCCGCACGAGAGCTGAGAGGGGCATCGAATCCGCCCTGACGCAGCGTCCCAACATCGGCATCATCGCCGTCGGAAACGCACCGACGGCCCTCATGAAGGTAATCGAGATCTTCAACTCTCCCCTCAGACCTTCTGGTCCCTGTGTCGTCGTCGGCGTGCCCGTGGGGTTCGTGAACGCCCTCGAATCCAAGACCCTTCTCGCCACACAGGACTTTCCCTTCATCACGAACCTCAGCAGAAAAGGCGGGACCCCCGTCGCCGTGGCTATTGTGAATGCCCTGCTCAGGATGGCGGCGGAGCGGTCATGAGGATGACGACTGCGTGAGACCGGACTTCCTCATCGCTCTTGCCTTGCTTCTTGGTGTCGCCTCGGAGGCGCACGCGATGCACATCTCGGAAGGCATACTGCCGCTCCCGTGGGCTGCGCTATGGTTCGCCGCCGCGGCACCTTTCGTCGCCTGGGGGGTCTACCGGCTCAAGAAACTCTCTGCTGAAGATCTCTCGTTCAAACCGCTCGTCGGTCTTCTTGCCGCCGTGGTCTTCATCCTGTCGTGTCTTCCGGTGCCTGTGCCGACTGCCGGGACCTGCTCGCATCCCTGCGGGACAGGGATATCGGGGATACTGGTTGGTCCTCTGATCAGCACCGTGCTCGCATCGGTGGCTCTTCTCATTCAGGCACTCTTCCTCGCGCACGGCGGTCTCAGCACTCTCGGGGCGGACATTATGTCCATGGGTGTCGTCGGCTCTTTCACCGGCTTCGCCGTCTTCAGGGCGGCACGTCTAGGCGGGGTGCGGATCGGCATTGCCGGCTTCCTCGCCGGGTTCTTCTCTGACTGGGCTACCTATCTCACCACTTCCGTTGAGCTCGCCTCCGGGATACGAGGCAGCGAAGCGTTCATGCCTCTTCTCGGCAACATCGTGCTCGCCTTCGTCCCCACGCAGCTACCGCTCGCGATACTCGAGGGCGCGATGACCTCCGGGATGGTCATCCTGCTCTCGAAAAAAAGACCGGACATCCTCATTAAGATGCGGGTGATCAAGGCCGAGGAAGTGACTCCATGATCGTGCATTCCCTGAGACGCAGGGCATATCCCGCGAGAAGGCGTCTCCTGAGCGCCGCGTTGATCGTATATCTCGTCTCCGCCTTGTTCAGCGTGACGGTACTCGCCGGGGAAAATCCCTCAGATAGTGCGGGGAAATGGTCAGGTGTGGATGAATCTGTGATAGAAAAAATCGCAAAAGAGCACGGACATCCACCGGCAGAGCCCCTCATCAACACCGAACGGGGAGACCTCCTCCTCTTCCTGTTTCTCATCGCAGGAGCAATCGGTGGCTTCGTCGCCGGATACAGCTGGCGGAGACTTACCGAGCCAGGCAGAGATGCAGGATCAAGGCTTGGCTCACCCAAAGGGTCTCGGGAAGGTTGAAAGTCATGGTCCACGTGATAGCGCAGCCGGACAGAGACCACTGCCTTTCGAAGATCGATCCCCGCGTCAAGCTCTTCGTCGGCACGGCAACCCTTGCGATGGTCCTGAGCC
>JBLMXV010000059.1:0-5395 GCA_050257935.1 Chloroflexota bacterium | reverse complement strand
ATCTACTTCCCCCGAATGAGTGATCATACCCTTGCTATCAAGGCGGCATTCGAACACTGTGGCATAGCAGCCGAGGTGCTTCCGGAATCGGACAGTGAGTCTGTGGAGATAGGGAAGCGGTACGTGTCAGGCAAGGAGTGCTACCCTTACCTCATTACCGTGGGTGACATGCTCAAGAAGGCGTTCTCACCGGATTTCATGCCTGAGAGGTCGGTGTTCATGATGCCCTCGGGAACCGGTCCCTGCAGGTTCGGACAGTATAACGTGTCGCAACGCCTTATTCTGAAGAGCGTGGGACTCGGCGATGTGCCGATCTTTTCGCCGAACCAGGATGCCGGGTTTTACGAAGATCTCGGTATTGCAGGGAGTGAATTCACCATGAAAGCGTGGCGGGGCATCATCGCGTATGAACTGCTCACCAAGTGTTTACACGAGACGCGGCCCTATGAGACCTGCCCGGGGGAGACGGACGCGCTCTACAAGAAGTATGAAACGAAGCTCTATGAGGCTCTGAGGTCATCCAACGGGGCACTGGATCATCTCCTCCTGCACATGCCGCGGGACTTCGAAGCGATACCGCGGCGGTCCGAGAAAAGGCCGCTGATCGGTGTGATCGGCGAAATCTTCGTGCGGTCTCACAGGTTTTCCAACGAGAACCTCGTAAGGAAGTTGGAGGCTCTCGGCGGGGAGGTGTGGCTGGCGCCCGTTGAGGAATGGATATATTATGTCAACGAAATGTCTATGAGAAAGGCCTTGATAAAAAAGGACAGGTCTGCTATTATGGGTATTCTTTTGAAACGGTATTTCCAGAAGAGGGTCGAGCATTCCTACGGCAAGAAGTTCAGGCGGAGCCTGAAAACGCTGCACGAACCTGGAACAAGAGAGATCCTCCGAAAAGCTGCGCCGTATGTACATGACTCCTTCGAGGGTGAGACGATCCTCAGCATCGGGAAGGCGATCGACCTCATCGATCGGGGATCGGCGGGGATTGTGAACGCAATGCCCTTCGGCTGTATGCCGGGCACCATAGTAACGGCCCTGCTGAAGGCGCTGAGCAAGGACCACGGGGTGCCGAGCATCAGCATACCGTACGACGGGACCGCCTCCTCGACGACGGAGCTTCAGCTCGAGGCCTTCATGGAATCCATACTGAACAGATAACGGTTATGTGCGAGGAGGTGATCGCGTGGGAAACGTCATAAAATGGCGTAAGAAGAAGATGAGGAAGCATAAGCACAGAAAACTCCGCAGGAGAACAAGGGCTCAGAGGAGGAGATAGAGGGTGATCCGGATATGAAGGACATAATCGTCTTGCATGACAAGCTCGCGCTGATCGAGAAGGAACTCAAGACGCTGACCGAGAAATTGAGTGGCCTGGAGACTGCCCTGAAGGACTTCGGGGAGCTCAATCGTGAAATAAAAGGCCTGAAGGTGTTCCTTGGAAGGGTCTATCCAGACTTCAAGTCTCAGTTCCCGGAGATCATGAAGAAGATAGGCGAATAGCGCATCACCTCGACGTATGTGTGCGTCCCGCTGCTATGAGCATTATGTTGGGCGGGGGACGCCCTTGTCGTAGCCGTCTACCTGTGATTCATAAGGTAAGTGCCCCCCGGCGCGGTTTCATCAGGCCTCACCGCTGGCTTTGGCGGACGCTGCGCCAGACTGTGGGACCGCCCGGCCATATGCTATAATAGCCCATGTCTGACCTCATACCCCCGTTCTCGACTACAGGGATCGGGAGCGTTCCCCACACTCATGCCGACGATGCGTGCCAGCTGATTTTGCGGACATTTGATATCCCCTTTTGGCCGCAGTTGCCGCGGCGCTCTTTTCGCGAGGCCATGATCGCTCAGTACTCCGAGGGTATGCCTTACGTGAATGTGCGTGACGAAGACGGATCAGTGTGGGTCTCGAGAGACCTGAGCGACGAACTGGAGCGCTTCTACGAATCGTGCGGTGAGAACTCGCGCATCGCGATTTCTGAGGACCATGCCTTCGGTCTTCACACGTTCCTGAGACTGATCAAGGGCCGCCGATTCCCGATCCTGAAAGGTCATGTCACCGGTCCTGTCACATTTACCTTGGGGCTGAAGGACAGGGACGGAAAACTCGTGTATTTCGACGAGGAGTTGCGGGAAATATCGAGTATGCTCCTTCAGGCGAAGGCACGCTGGCAGGCAGACATCCTGAGGCAACATGCCGAGAGGGTGATAGTTTTCATAGATGAGCCAATTCTTTCAGCTGTCGGCAGTTCCTCGTATCTCGGAGTTGACAGTGCGGAGTTGCTCAGGCTGCTCAGGGGCGTTGTCTCGGCAGTGGAGTCAGCCGGAGGGATTTCGGGGATTCATTGCTGCGGCAGGGCGGACTGGCCCCTCGTGATGCAGAGCGGCGCTAAGATACTGAGCTTCGACGCCTATGAATACTTTCAGACTCTTGCGCTCTATCCCGAGGAAATAAGAGAGTTCCTCCAGGCAGGAGGGTATCTCGCCTGGGGTATCGTCCCGACATCCGAGTCGATCAGGGACGTTGACGATGAGAGGTTGAAGACCGTCCTGAGTGCGGCCTTTGACACTCTCTCCACTCATGTGGAGGCGGGTATGCTGCGCTCGCGGAGTCTCCTGACACCGTCGTGCGGCACGGCGAGTCGAAGCATTGAGGAAACGATCAAGGTGTTCCAGTTGCTCGTGCGCCTGAAAGAAGAGATGCTGTGACGGTCAAGAGGGACGGCGCGGGCATGTTTATCTCTTTTGAAGGGATAGAGGGCTCGGGGAAGACGACCCAGGCGCTTCTCCTGACGGAGTTCCTCTCATCGCGGGGGTATCGTACCTTTCTGACACGGGAACCCGGGGGGACTGCTATCGGGGACAGGATAAGGGAGCTTCTTCTCGACCCGGAGCACCGGGAGATGACTCCCATGACGGAACTGCTCCTCTATGAGGCCGCGAGGGCGCAGCACCTCCGTGAGGGGATACTGCCTGCTCTTCAGGAAGGGCTCATAGTGATTACCGACCGGTTCTCCGATTCCACGACCGCCTATCAGGGGTACGGCCGCTGCCTAGACGCAGCAGCTATCGCCGTACTTGATGCTGTCGCAACGGGAGGAGAAAAGCCCGATCTCACTATCTTGCTTGACCTGCCCGTCGAGAGGGGCGTGACGAGGAATCGTGAAGTCAAGAAGACCGATCGCCTGGAAATGGAGGAAGAGGAGTTTCACGAGAGGGTCCGTGGCGGTTTTCTCGAGATCGCGGCCACGGATCCGCAAAGGGTGAAGGTTGTCGATGCGACCGGAACAGTGGAAGCAGTAAGCCGGAGGGTGCGGGAGATCGTTTCCTCCCGGCTGCCCGCGCTGGCGCGTGATCCTTCGTAACTCGACGAAACCGCAAGTGCCGTGTCTGTAGTGTGGGGATCGGTGTGGTTTCGTCGAGGGATGCTGATGCACCGCTCACGAGATGAAGGCATTCCGGAGGTGAATTCCCCTCGCAGTTACATTGATCGGGAGGACGGAGCGCCTCAAGTCCTTTATGAACGCGATGGAATATGATTCAGGGTCCGGTCTTCTCGAGTCCATCACAGGTGTGGTGTGAAAAGTTCCCTTAAGGGGTGTTCCGGAGATGAACAGGGTATCGCTCACAAAGTCCTTTCGGCATCTCTGCCCTACTGATGAATGTTCTGTTATGCAACGTCAGGGTTCCCGTTACTGCCCATGCGGTGAGGGCTCCGTTCACGACGGCTCTTGGATCCAATGGCATTCGCGGACATCATAGGTCAGGAAGGGGCAGTGCGGATACTTCTGGGGACGGTCAGGAAAGACCGCATCCCTACGGCATTCCTTCTGTCTGGAGATTCGGGGATAGGCAAGAGACTGGCGGCGCTAAACTACGCCAAGGCGGTCAACTGTGTGCAGTCGGTGCAGGGTGATTGTTGTGACCGCTGTCAGTCCTGCCGGAAGATCGACGCAGGGATTCATCCCGATGTCACAGTAATCGCTCCTGAGAACAACGAGATAAAGATCGAAGCGGTGAGGTCCGTTATCGACGTCCTCTCTCTCAAGGCATTCGAGGGGAAGAGGAAGGTCGTCGTCATCGAAGACGCCGACGCAATGAATCCCAATGCAGCGAACGCGTTCCTCAAGACCCTCGAGGAGCCCCCGCCGGGCAGCCTGATCCTGCTGACTTCGTCCCGTCCCGACATGCTGCCAGCTACCATCGGCTCGCGCTGCGTTCAGGTGCGCTTTCATCCCCTGTCCAGGGAAGAGTGCCAGGAAATACTGAGGTCGACTTTCGGAGAGGCTGGAGGGGAGGATGTCCTCGGTCTCGTTATGGGAAGACCGGGCCTTGCCGCATCCGGAGATGTGGCTAAGAAAAGGGCTTGGTTCATGAGGCTGCTCGATCAGATGCTTAGGTCTGAGACGCGGGACGGCTGGGCGGACCGTACTGAGATGAGGTCGTGGCTTGACATGTGCACCATCCTGCTGAGGGATTTGGCGGTTTACACTATCACGCAAAGGGGCGCCGACTTATTGCTGGGGAGGACCTTCAAGAGTGCTGACCTGGCAACGGTCCTGGAGACGTATCGGCAGGTCGAAAGAGTCAAAGGCCTCGTTGATGTGAACCTGAACAAACTGATAACATGGAACTACCTGGCTGCCTCGATGAGACGCTGCATCAGGCAGTAGCAAGCGGGCTCGGATGACCAGCCCGCCAGCCTGGCGGCCTGTGACGCAGCAACGGTGGTTACTCTCAGGGAGCATGCATGCCCGACATAGTGGGAATACGGTTCAGAAAATGCGGTAGGATCTATGACTTCGAGGTTGACGGCATCGAGGTCAAGGAGGGGGACTCGGTGATTGTCGAGTCCGAGTTCGGCCTCGGCATCGGCAGGATCGTGAGACGACGCGCCGTTGCGGATACCCGCCAGGAGCTGAAGAAGGTGATCAGGCTCGTGACCGAGGACGATCTGAGGGCCAAGCAAGAAAACCTGAAACTCGAGGAGGAAGCGAGACAGTTCTGCAGCGAGCGCATCATGGCGAGAGGCCTTCCCATGAAGCTCATCGGCGCCGAGTCGACCCTTGACCGCCGGAGGATCATCTTTTACTTCACCGCCGACGGGAGAATAGACTTCCGGGAGCTGGTAAAGGACCTTGCGGCACGCTTCAAGACGCGCATAGAAATGCGGCAGATAGGGGTACGGGATGAGGCCAAGAGCCTCGGTGGTTTTGGCATCTGCGGGAGAGAACTCTGCTGCGCAACCTTTCTGACGAGCTTCGAGCCCATCTCGATCAAGATGGCGAAGCGTCAGGAACTGGTGCTGAACGTGGGCAAACTCTCGGGCCTCTGCGGCAGGCTGATGTGCTGCCTCAGGTATGAGTACGAGGGCGACCTTGAGACGATAAGGT